>JANYHP010000196.1 GCA_025359005.1 Hyphomicrobiaceae bacterium
CGCAGGAGGCTCGCCTGGATGATGGCCTCGCGCGGGGACAGGCCTTGCGTCCGCTCCGCCTCCAGCGCGAAGTCGATCATCATGATGGCGTTCTTCTTGACGATGCCCATCAGCAGCACGATGCCGATCAACGCCACCAGCGACAGGTCGATGCGGCAGATCATCAGCGCCAGCACCGCGCCGATGCCGGCAGACGGCAACGTGGTGAGGATCGTGAAGGGGTGGATGAAGCTTTCATACAGCACGCCGAGCACGATGTAGATCGTCACGATGGCCGCCAGAATCAGCCACGGCTGGCTGGCGAGCGACTTGGAAAACTCGGCCGCATCGCCCGAATAGGTGCCGACGATGAGGCCGGGGATTTGCAGCTCTTTCTCGGCGGCATCGATGGCGGAAACTGCATCGCCAAGAGCGGCGCCGGGCGCGAGGTTGAAGCTCAGGGTCGCGGACGGGAACTGCTCCTGATGGTTGTTGGTCAGCGGCGCCTGCGTGCGCTCGACTTTCGCCAGCGACGACAGCGGCACCTGCGCGCCGGTGACGGAGGGCACATAGAGCCGACCGAGAGCCGCCGGATCGGACTGGTATTGCGGCATGGCTTCGAGCACGACGCGGTATTGGTTGGACTGCGCGTAGATCGTGGAAATCTGGCGCTGGCCGAAGGCATCGTTGAGCGCATCGTTGAGGCCCGCCATCGACACGCCGAGACGCCCGGCGGTGTCACGATCGAGGCGCACGAAGGCGCGAAGGCCGCCCTCCTGCGTGTCAATGGTCAAGTTGCGCAGAACCATCGAGCCGGCGAGCTTTTCGCGCAGCAGATCGGCCCACTTGTTGACTTCCGCGCCGTCGCTGCCGGTGAGCGTGAACTGGTATTGCGCGCGCGTCTGCCGCGTCGAGATCTGCACGTCCTGCACGGACTGGAAGAACAACTGCACGCCGGGGATCTGCGCTGTCGCTGTTTCCAGGCGCGGCATGATCTCGGTGACGGAACTCGTGCGGCTTTCGCGCGGCTTGAGCGTGATCTTGAACGAGCCGGCATTGGGCGTAGCATTCAGCGACGACACGCCGATGACGGAGACGACGCCAGCCACATCCGGATCAGCGCGCAACTTGGTGGTGACGAGGCCTTGCAACCGCGTCATCTCGTCGAAGGATACGTCCGGGCCCGCTTGCAGCACGGCGGTGACGAGGCCGGTGTCCTGCTGCGGCAGGAAGCCCTTCGGCACGATGATGTAGAGAAAGACCGTCATCACTAGCGTGCCGAAGGTGACGAACAGCGTGGTGCGCTGGTAGCGCAGCACCCAATGCAGGCTCTGCATGTAAAGCGCGATGGTGCGATCGGTGAGGCGCGCGAGGACGCCGGTGTCGTGTGCATGCGCTTTGTCATGGCGCAGCAGGATGGCGCACATCATCGGCGTCAAGGTCAGCGAGATGACGGCGGACACCACGACTGCAATGGTCAGCGTCAACGCGAACTCGCGGAACATGCGCCCGACGAGACCGGTCATGAACAGGAGCGGGATGAACACCGCGATCAGCGAAAGGGTGAGCGAGATCACGGTGAAACCAATCTCACGTGCACCCTTGAGGGCGGCCTCGAATGGCTTGTCGCCGTTTTCGAGATGGCGCACCACGTTCTCGATCATGACGATCGCGTCGTCGATGACAAAACCGGTGCCAATGGTCAGCGCCATCAGCGACAGGTTGTCGAGACTGAAGCCGGACATCCACATGACGCCGAAGGTGGCGATCAGCGACACGGGCAGAGCGACGCCCGCAATAATCGTGGCGCGCACCGAACGCAGGAATGCGAACACCACAAGCACGACGAGCCCGATGGCCAGCAGCAGCGTGAACTGCACATCGTGCACGGACGCGCGAATGGTTTCGGTGCGGTCATGCACCATCTGCAATTTGACGCCGGCTGGCATGCCGCGTGCGAGCTTGGGGAATTCCGCCTTCAACCGGTCGACCGTCTCGATGACGTTGGCACCGGGCTGGCGCTGCACGTTGATGACGACGGCGGACACACCCTGATACCAGCCCCCGACTTTGGTATTTTCCAGCCCGTCCACCACCTGCGCCACGTCCGACAGCAGCACCGGCGCGCCGTTGCGGAAGGCGATGATGACGGACTTGTAGCTGTCGGCGCTGGTGATCTGGTCGTTGGCGGCAATGGTGTAGGACTGGGCTGCGCCATCGAGCGAGCCCTTGGGCCCGGCGACGTTGGCGGCAATCACGGCCTGGCGCAGATCGGCCATGGAGAGGCCATAGTTCGACAGCCGCGCGAGATCGGCCTGGATGCGGATGGCGGGCTTGATGCCGCCTTCGACCGAGACGTGGCCGACGCCCGACACAGACGCGAGCCGTTGGGAAATAAGCGTGTCGGCGAGGTCGGACAACTGGCGGAGCGACAAAGTCTCCGACGTCAGCGCAAGCGTGACGATTGCGGTGTCGGCGGGGTTCACTTTCGCATACAGCGGCGGATAGGGCAGCGTGCGCGGCAAGGTCGAGCCGGCCGCCGTGATCGCCGCTTGCACGTCCTGAGCGGCGGCGTCGATATCGCGGTCGAGGCTGAATTGCAGCGTGATCTGGCTGATGCCGTAGGACGACGACGAGGTCATCGTGGTCAGCGCGGGAATCTGGCCGAACTGGCGTTCCAGCGGCGCGGTGACGAGGTTGGACATGGTGTCGGGATTGGCGCCCGGCAACTGCGTGGTGACCTGGATGGTCGGGAAATCGACCTGCGGCAGCGACGACACCGGCAGCCACAGATAACCGAGCCAGCCGGCCAGCACGCACGCGAACGCCAGCAGCGTCGTCGCGATAGGGCGACGGATGAACGGCTCGGAAACGCTCAAGCCTTTCGATGCGATGCTGGTGTCGAGGTCATCGGGGTGGATCGGACTATGTCCGTCCTGGTCCGATTTCGGGCCGGACGTCGGGCCTGAAACGGGCGTGCTCATGGCGTGGCACTCGGCACCGCGCCGGGTGCGGGCGGGTTGGTGCCAGTGGCGTCGGCGCTGGCCGGTGGCGCACCGGCGGCATCGCGGCGACGGCCCTTGCCTTCGCCTTTGCCCTGTCCTGCGCCTTGCCCATCGCCGCGTTTGCGCGCGTCGCCGAACGCGGCAGGCCCACCCGCGGCGGTGTCGGGCTTGGCGCTGGCGGCAGGTGCGGCACCGGCTGCGGCTTCCGGCGCAGCGCCAGAGACGCCGCCCGGGCTGACGATGACGCGGCCACCATCCTGCAGGCGCGAGAAGCCGGTGGTGACGACCCGCTCGCCCGCGCCGAGACCTGTGAGCACGACGGACTGCGCGTCCGTCTGCAAGCCGGTGGTGATGGCGCGTTGCGCGACGCGGTTGTCGGCTAAGACCACGAACACGTAGTTGCCCGACGGTCCGCGTTGCACGGCCGGCGTCGGCACCACGACGACCTGCTTCAGCGTGTCCACCAGCAGCCGCTGGTTGACGAACTGGCCGGGCCAGAGTTGCAGACGCGCATTGGGGAACTCGGCCTTGAGCTTGATGGTGCCCGTCGTCTGATCGACCTGATTGTCGACGACGGTGACCGTACCGCTGTCGAGGATGATCTTGTTGTCGCTGTCCATAGCCTCGGCAGCCACCGCGCCGGCCGCCATGGCGCGCGCCACCTGCGGCAATTGCTGCTGTGGCAGCGTGAAGATGACGTTGACCGGCTGCAACTGCGTCAGCACGACGATGCCGGCCTGATCGGCGGTGCGCACGACGTTACCCTCGTCGACCAGCCGGATGCCGGTGCGCCCGCTGATGGGTGCGATGACCTTGGTGTAATCGAGCACCGTTTGCGCGCTGGCGACCGACGCCGCGTCCGCCGCGACCTGTGCCTTGAGCTGCCGGACCAGCGCTTCCTGCGTGTCGATCGTCTTCTGCGCGACGACGCCGGCCGAAACCTTGTTGTAGCGCTCAAGGTCCTTCTGGGCGTTGAAGAGCTGCGTCTCGTCGACGAGCTTGCGCGCCACCACCTGATCCAACGACGCCTGGTAGGGCGTCGGATCGATCTCGGCCAGCACGTCGCCCTTCTTGACGAATTGCCCTTCGGCGAAATTGAACTTGAGGATCTTGCCCTCGACCAGCGACTTGACGGTGACGGTGTTGAGCGCCTTCACCGTGCCCACGCCCTCCAGCATGACGGGGATGTCGGCGATCCTGGATTGTCCAACCAGCACCGGCGACGGGGGCTCACCACCGGCCGCACCCTGGCCGCCGCCCCGCTTGCCAAATGCGCCGGCCAGGTTCTTGAGCGGCGCCTCCTTGGTGGACGCATAGACGACGACGCCCACGGCCGCGACCGCCAGTCCCAGTCCAATGATGCGTTTGAGGAATGGATTCACAGGTGGGGGCCTTTCACGGGCGGGCTCGGCGGACGGGGCATCTGACGGTGTTGGCAGCGGAAGGGACCGTCGCCCTTCTGTAACGCTGACGCCCGCCGCCTCCGTCGTGCGCCTTGATTATACCTTGATTGCGGCCGGCGCGGGACGCAATCTCCCATCCTACGTGTATTGAAGGAACATCCGCAACCAAAACGTGTCGTAAACCTTAAGGGTCTGACGGGGCTATGGCGCCTTGCGGGTAGCCAACGGCGCGAGCAGCGCCATGACCTCGACGAGACTAGCCGCCCGCGCCGCCGGATCGGTGCCGACGTGCGCCTGGCCGTCCTTGGGTAAGCCCAGGCCGGTGCGGACCCGAACGGGAAGATTGGGGGCGTCGAAGGCGTGGTAGGCGCCGGGGTATTCCACGTAGCGAATGCCGGCATGGGCGGCGAGGTCGCGGCAGGGGGCGGCGGGTGTCCAGTCGTCGAGCGCACCCATCAGGATGGTGAGCGGGACGGTCGGTTTCCAGGCGGCCTGCGGGAGGAATGGGCTGCAGCCGGGGTAGTAGGCGATGGCCAGGGCGGGCTTGGGGGCGGCGCCCAGGGCCCCAGGACTGACTGAGCGCAGCACGGTCGAGCCGCCGTGGCTCCAGCCGAGCAGCACCAGCCGCCCGGCATCGACATCCGCGCGGGCGGCGAGCCAAGCCAGTGCGGCGGCCACGTCGCCGGCACGGTCGCGCGGGGTGATGGGCCGCGTCTTCAGCGTGCAGACCTCGGTGATGCCGCGGGCGGAGAAGCTGTCGAGGGCGAGGACGGCGAAGCCGGCGGCGAGAAGACGCGCGTTCCAGTCGCGATGGCGGGCGTTGAGCGGGCGGCCACCGCCGCCGCGCATGCCGTTGCAGCCGTGCAGCGCGACGACGACGGGGAACGGGCCGGCACCCACCGGCAGCGCCAGATCGGCGGTCAGCGTGAGGCTACCTGCCGGAACGGATACGGGGTCGGCCATGGCGCCAAGTGGCGCAAGGGCTAGCGCCACCACACCTGCAAGCATCGGTCGCAGACGCATTTTCATTTCTCCCGTCACCAAGTGCGCCAAAGTCTCAATCTCGGAGTTTAACAGCCCCGCCGCCACCGCGCCCTCCCGAAAAAAACGAGGCTCGTACGCCTCTGGGGCGGTGCTTCAGCCTTGCGCCGAGGCCCCATGCGGACACGGCCGGAGCTGCCGCGCGGTCACGCCTCGACGTCCGCGCTGGCGCGGAGAACGCATTGGCTGCTGGGGATGGCTCACGTGCGCGACCCGACGATGACGACCGATGTTTGGGGCCAGCGTCTCACGCGCCCTGGCCTTGCGGCTCTCGGCATTGCCGGCGGCGGGCGGCGCAGACTACGGTGTGCCACCATCCACCAGCCGAGATCTGATCCGATGAAAGCCCGCGCCGCCGTCCTCCGTGAAATGCTGAAGCCCCGGCCCTATGCCACGTCCAAGCCCTTCAGCATCGAGGAGGTCGATCTCGCAGCCCCCGGCGAGGGCGAGGTGCTGGTGCGCATACGCGCCGCCGGCCTCTGCCACTCGGATTTGTCGACGATCAACGGCGACCGGCCGCGCGAGATGCCGATCGTGCTCGGCCACGAGGCCGCGGGCGAGGTGGCCGAGGTCGGCCCCGGGGTGCGCGACTTGAAGGTGGGCGATCACGTGATCCTCATTTTCGTGCCGAGCTGCGGGGCCTGCATCACCTGCGCCGAGGGCCGCCCTGCCTTGTGCGAAAAGGCCGCCGCGGCGAATGGCGCCAACACACTGCTCACCGGCGCGCGGCGCATCTCGCAGAAAGGCCAGAGCATC
The DNA here is from genome assembly GCA_025359005.1 of Hyphomicrobiaceae bacterium. Lineage (GTDB taxonomy): Bacteria > Pseudomonadota > Alphaproteobacteria > Rhizobiales > Hyphomicrobiaceae > JABFRJ01. The sequence goes on from JANYHP010000196.1 coordinate 6,185, forward strand.
GGCCATCACGTGGGCGTTTCGGCGTTTGCCGAATACGCCGTATGCGCCCGTCAGAGCCTGATCAAGATCGACAGCACGCTGCCATTCGAGGAAGCGGCGCTGTTTGGCTGTGCCGTCGTCACCGGCGCCGGTGCGGTCATCAACACCGCGCGCGTGCCCACAGGCGCCAGCGTCGCCGTGGTCGGCCTCGGCGGTGTCGGGCTGATGTCGCTGCTGGCGGCCCGCGCAGCAGGCGCCCGCCAGACCATCGCCATCGACATGCTCGACGACAAGCTCAAGCTCGCCAAGCAACTGGGCGCCACGCACACGGTCAACGCGCGCGACACGGACGCGGTGGAGCAGGTGCGCGCGCTGAGCCACGGCGGCGTCGAGTTCGCTTTCGAAATGGCCAGTTCGGTCAAAGCGCTGGAGCTGGCCTTCACGGTCACCCGCCGCGGCGGCATGACGGTGACCGGCAGCCTGCCGCATCCCGCGCATCGCTTTGAGGTGCCGGCGTCGCAACTGGTCGCCGAGGAACGCACGCTGAAAGGCAGCTACATCGGCTCATGCGTGCCGTTGCGCGATATCCCGCGCTTCATCGCGCTCTATCAGCAGGGCCTGCTGCCGGTCGACCGCCTGATGAGCGAGCGCATCGGGCTGGACGACATCAACTTAGGCTTCGACCGCCTCGCCGACGGCGCCAGCGTCCGCCAGATCCTGGTGCCGTGACGGCACGTCACGACGCGCGTCGAGGGGCGCGCCCAATCACGCCGGTTCGATCTTGATGTGGCGGCCGAAGCTGTCGAAGAAGTGGCCGTCGTTGAGGATCATCCGGTTGCGGCCAACCTCGGCTTCCAGTTCTTTCAGCCGCGTCCGCGCGGTGGGATTGTCGAGCGGCCCCTTGTTGCGCGATTGCGTGGGAAAGAACGCGGCACCATTCCAGTTCTGCCCGGAGCCCGCAAACATGATCACCAACTCCGCCCAATCGACCTCGGCGCCGATCACATGCACGTAGGTGGAGCACAGCGGCATCACGCGCGTGTCTGCAATGTCGACCAGCACGACCATCGCCGTAAAGTCGCCGACGCGGCCGTGCATCTGCGCGAGCCAACGATCGAAATCGGTGTCCTCAGAAGTCGACAACGGGTGTCTCCTGCACATGGATATCAAACAGCGCGTAGAAGGACACTTTGCGGTCTGCCTCGAACCAGCGCTCGAAGGCTTCGAGGCTCACCTGCACCGTCGGCAGCGCGGGGCGGCCCTCAGGCGGCTGCAGCGCGAGACACACTGGCTCCAGACGGTTGAGCACGGCCCTCTGTGCTTCGGGCTCGCCGGTCCAACCGATTTCGTGGCAGAGGCGGCGCTGCTGGGCTGCAAGGGCGTCCTCGCCGGCTGGCGTGGCGGCGGCGGCCTTTTCCAGGATCTCGACCAACCGCACGCGCCGAAACGCGGTGACACGGTGGCTGGCCAGCCGGGCGATCTCGGCGGCGGCCGTTTTGCGATAGGCCTCTTCGGCCGTCCGGGCGGTGGCGGCTGCGTGCGCGTAGGCGCCGGCAATGAGTGCGCTGGCTTGGCTCACGGCGTTTTCCTCAGATGGGGTGGCGGAGGAGGATGGGAGTCGAACCCACCTGAAGCCGTCTGACGGCCCCACCCGGATTTGAAGTCCGGTCGCCCCACCGGGAGCGGGACTCCTCCAATTCTCGACGCGACATCGTCAGGCACCGCGCTCGTTGCTGCATCGTGATGGGCACGGAACAGCTCGGCACGATGCGCGTTGATACGGCGCATGTCCTTGCGCCGCAAGGTCAACCCGTGCCGATCGAAGAATTCCAGGATCTGGATCGCGACCTTACGGCCGTTGTCCAGGCGGTCACGGAAATCGGCGGCGGAGAAGTCGCCTGTGCCAGACGCCGCTGCGCAGGCGCGCACACTGTCCGCCATCTGCTCGACCGCCGCGCGCGTGAAAAAATGATCCTGCGCGATTTCCTCAACGTCACCGCGTCGCATGGCCATTTTGGCGAGCCGCCGCACCAGCGCCTCGTCGATGTCCATGGTCTTGGCGATATCGCGGACGCGTGGCGGCTTGTACGGTTCCGAAATCAGTCGCGGCAGAATATGCCGCCACAACCGCTCCTCCTCGTCGGAAAATTGCACGCGATGGTCCGGTCGCCGGACCCAACTGCGGTCCACCGCCACGACGCCCTCGCGCGCCAGGCGCTCGAGGATGGCGTTGAACACCGACACCGGCAGCCGCCACGGCGACAGGGCGCGGAGGCGCTCACGAGGCAGCCCGGGCAGGTCGGGGCGCTCCCTGTGCGTCGCGTCCAGGTGCGCCGCGATGGTCACCTGCAAGGTCTGCCAGCGGGCCTGATCGACGGCGATGCGGCCATCTGCAGTATCGACGAGCACGGCATCGGTCTGTGCGCCGAGCGCTTGGCCGGCTGAGGCCGGCAGCGCCCGGTCGCGGAGGAACTCCGAGACGTTGAGCCAGGGCATCGGCCCGGCGAGCAGCCGCGCCATCGCGGTTGCCGCGTCCGCCTCGGCCATCGCCGTCAGCGTCGCCAGCCGCTCGGGCGTCCGCCGCCGCCGTTCGGGCGCGCGGACGTCTAGCACCCGGCCACCGCCGATCGTGCGCGTCGAGCTGGTGTCGCGCACGACGAACCGGTCGCCGACGCACGCAGCAATCGGGCGCTCGAGGATGATCTGCGCGAGGCCCGTCTGCCCCGGCTGCAGTGTGTCGGCGGTGAGCGGCACGACCCGACCCGGCGTGTCGCTGGCGCCATGATGAACGTGCACGGGGAACCAGCTGCCGATGGGCTTGGGCTCGCCAGCCAGCACGCGCAGATCAGCGTCCAGGCGAAGCACGGGCGCGTGCAGGCTCACGTCTGCTGCCAAGGCGCCGCGATGGACAGAGTCCTTGCTGATGCCGCTGCCAGCGAGCACGAGGGCTGCGCGCTGGCCGGCCTCGGCGCGCTCCACGGCGGCATTCTGCGCGTGGATGGATCGCACGCGCGCACGAAGACCAACGGGCGTGATGACGATCTCGTCGCCGACCGTGACCGCGCCCGACAGGACCATGCCGGTGACCGCCGTGCCGTGCCCCTTGAGCGTGAACGACCGATCCACGGCGAGACGGAAGAGCCCTGACCGCGCTGCAACCCGCGGTTCGATGGCGAGGTGCAGCAGGGCCT
>JANYHP010000212.1 GCA_025359005.1 Hyphomicrobiaceae bacterium
CCCATCCACTGACCATCATTTCGACGCTGCCGTCGGCGGGGCTCGGCGCTTTGATCGCTCTGCAGCTTTACGGCATGGAGCTGTCCTTGATCGCCTTCATCGGCATCGTCTTGCTGATCGGCATCGTCAAGAAAAACGGCATCATGCTGGTGGATTTCGCGCTCGAAGCCGAACGCAGCCGCGGCTTGACGCCTGAAGCCGCGATCTTCGAAGCAGCCCGCGTGCGCTTCCGGCCGATCCTGATGACCACGCTGGCCGCCCTCCTCGGCGCCATTCCGCTGGCTATCGCCACGGGGCCGGGTGCTGAACTCCGGCGGCCGCTCGGCGTCACCATCATCGGCGGCCTCGTCGTCAGCCAGATCCTGACGCTCTACACCACGCCCGCCGTCTACCTGCTGCTCGATCGCCTGCACCACCGCCTGATCCGCAGTCGCCGCCGTGACCCTGGGCTCGTGCCGGCCGAATGAGCGGCGTTCCGTGCACCCATTCGCCGCTCGGGCGACTGCGCGGGGTTTCACCATGGGCGCACTCCCACCAGGGCTCGTGCTGCATCGCGTGTCGCCTCACACCAACGGTCAAAACTATTGACCGTTGGGGCTTGTCTTCGATTGCGCGTGCCGACACCGCTACGCGGAGCCGGCCGGCACGCGCGGTCAGCGGCAACATCAGTTAAAAAGTTTGGCGATCAGTATCACGCCCCGGCCTTGCGAATGCGAAATCGGAATACGCCGGCGTTCTCATCGCTTTCGAGTAACGCGTGGCCGCTCAGGTCGCACCACGTCGCAAAGTCGTCCGGCGCACCGGGGTCCGTCACCAGCACCTCGATGACTGTGCCCGGCGCCAGCGGGGCGATCGCCTTCTTTGCCTTCAGGATCGGCAGCGGGCATTGCAGTCCCGTGAGGTCGAGTGTCCCGTCGGTCACGGCGTGAGCCTTTTCATAGGGAGTGAGCCTTTTTATATGGTCGGCGCGTCGATGGTGGCATCTCGGCCAACCCGGCCCAGGCCGTCAAGCGTCGTCGGCCGCACTTTTTTCAGCCTGTGAGGCGGCCCCGTGACGGCAAATCGCCGACGCGACGGCGGTGCAATGAATGGGCTATGAACGCTGCCTTCAGGTTGGCGTCAGCGGCACAGGCGCATGGTGTTGCAACTTGCATCCTGCCAATCTCGCTTTGGCCACGAGGACGTCCGCCCATGCGCAAACGTTTGGAAGCCGCAGCATTCGTGGCGATGGCCGCAGTCGTCGTGGTCAGCACCGTCGCCGCCTTCGCGCTCGGCTGAGGCGATCCATTACCGCTCGACGCGAGCCCGGCTTGTGTCGCGCCGCCTGCCGCCCTATCTCGTACGTGCCCGCATCGGCGGGGTGCCTGGGGTGGCCCGCTTGAAACTCACTGCTCTCACCGAAACGACCACCGACGCGCTGCGCGAGGCGCATGCGCTGGCAACGGGACAAAGCGCCTCCACCGTGCGGCTCGGCGTCACCGGGCTCACCCGGGCGGGCAAGACTGTGTTCATCACCTCGCTGGTGCGCAATCTGGTTGGCGACGGCCGGCTGCCGTTTTTCGCGGCGAAGGCCGAGGGGCGCATCAGCCGCGTCTACCTCGAGCCCCAGCCCGACGACGCCGTGCCGCGCTTTGCCTACGAGGATCACCTGGCGCTGCTCGCCGCCGATGCGCCCATCTGGCCGGAGGGCACGCGGCGCATCAGCCAGCTGCGGTTGACGTTTGAATACACGCACGCGGGCTTTGTTCGTCGCACGCTGACGCCTGCCTTGGGGCCTGGCCGGCTGCATCTCGATATCATCGACTATCCCGGCGAGTGGCTGATCGATCTCGGTCTCATCGAACTGGATTTTGCGACCTGGTCGCGCCAGGCGCTGGCCGACGCCGCGCAGCCCTCCCGCCACGCCCACGCCCGCGATCTGCTGGCCTTTGTCGGCAATCTGGATGCGAGCGCCGCCCTCGACGAGAGCGTGACGCAGACGGGTGCGCGCCTGTTCCGCGCCTATCTGGCGGCGGCGCGCGCAGCCGAGCCGCAGTTGGCGACCCTCGGCCCCGGCCGCTTCCTGATGCCCGGCGACCTCGAAGGCTCGCCGCTGTTGACATTCTTCCCCTTGCCCCCACAGACGGGCACGGGCGTGCGCGGCTCGCTCGGGCACGCGCTGAACCGGCGCTACGACAGCTACGTGGCGCACGTGGTCAAACCATTTTTCCGCGATCACTTTGCCCGCCTTGACCGGCAGATCGTGCTGGTGGACGTCCTATCCGCGCTCAACCGCGGGCCGGCCGCGCTGGAGGAGTTGTCGGCTGCGATGACCGGCGTGCTGCAGGCGTTTCGCCCTGGCACCAACAGTTGGCTGTCGCGCCTCTTTCGTCGTCGCGTCGACCGCATCGTGTTCGCCGCCACCAAAGCCGATCATGTACATCAGTCGAGCCATGGCGCGCTCGAAGCACTGCTCGGTCTGCTCACGGAGAAAGCGCAGCAGCGCGCGACGTTTTCCGGCGCGCTCGTCAAGCCGCTGGCGCTGGCCGCCGTGCGGGCGACGCGCGAGGGCGAGGTCAAAAGTGGCCGCCAGATGGTCCCGTGCATCATCGGCACGCCGATGGCGGGCGAGCAGGTGGCGGGTGTGACGTTCGACGGCCGCACCGAGACGGCGCTGTTTCCCGGCGACCTGCCGGCCGATCCGCGTGAGCTGTTTGCGCGCGCTGCTACCACGGCGATGGGTGCCGCCGACGTGCGCACCGTTCGCTTCCGGCCGCCCCGTCTGCTGTTGGAGACGGCCGGTGGCACGCGCCCCGCGCCGCCCCACATCCGGCTCGACCGGGCGCTCGAATTCCTCATCGGAGACAAGCTCACATGAGCATGCCGCCCAACGAGCCGGACACCGCCAGCCGGGAGACCCGCCGCGGCCCGCGCGTGTTCCGCGCCGATGATCCCGATCTGGTCGAGCAAGCGCCGCCACCCGACGTGCCACCTGCATCGCCATCGGACGACGACGCGTCAGCGCCGCCCCCACCGCGCGGCGCTTCGGGCGCGCTGCTGGAGCGCGGCTTCCGCTGGGGCGCGCTGCTGGTTTCGGCAGTCGTGGGTGCGTTGGCGTTGTCAGCCGTGTTGTGGTTCTGGCGCATCGTCTCGGTGGGCTTTGATCGCGACGATGGGATCGGGACCGCACTGCGCACGCTGGTCGTCGTGGCCGGGGTGGCCGTGTTGGCACTCGTGCTGCGCGAGCTTGCGGGTTGGCGGCGGCTGGCGCGGCTCGGCCGGCTCCGGCGCACGGTCGGCGAGGTGCTGGTCAATCGCGATCTGTCGGCTGAGCGCAAAGCTGCCGATCGCGTCACCGCGCTCTACGCGGGGCGGGCCGACATGCGCTGGGCGCTCGATCGCATCAAACTCCACCGCGCCGACGTGCTCGATCCCGGCGCGCTGCTGACGTTGGTTGAGCGGGAAGCGCTGGCGCCACTCGATGCGGAAGCGCGCCGGCATATCACCGCGTCAGCCAAGCGGGTGGCCACCGTGACCGCGCTGGCGCCGCTGATGTCGCTGGCCTTCGCGTTCGTCGTCTACGAAAACCTCACACTCTTGCGCCGGCTGGCCGCCACCTACGGCGGCCGTCCCGGATTTGCCGGCGGCCTGCGGCTCGCGCGCACCGTCGTCGGCACCCTGATCGCGGCGGGTGGCGTGGCGATAACCGACGATCTCGTCGGCCAGTTCATTGGCCAGGACGTGCTGCGCCGCCTGTCGCGCCGCCTCGGCGAAGGCGCTTTCAATGGCGCCCTCACCGCCCGCATCGGCGTCGCGGCAATCGCCCAGGTGCGCCCGCTGCCCTACATTGCCTCAACCCCACCCCGCGCCCGCGACATCCTCTCCGAAGTCATCCGCCCGATGCTGGGAAGGACGTAGAGGCGGGCTCGCTGCGGCGAGGCCACCGCGCGCAAGGGGCGCCGTCTTGGTGTATGGGCCGGATGAGCCTTCTCTTTGGCTCCGGCTCGTTGTACGTCTGGGGTGAAAAATATGTGTTTTTCGCGGGGGACGACAAATATGCGGCAATTGACAAATATCCGGCAATTGAGGAGGTGGCTTGCCGGTGCCGGAGTGATGGGGCTTGCCCTGCTTATTGTCGCCCATGTCGCGGCGCTCACCAGTCAGGTCCTGGCCCAACAGGCGCCGACCGCCTCGCCGATCGAGCAGTTCCAGCTTGAAGGCCCCTACCTCATCCTCTCGCGCGAGAATACCGCCAGGGGACTGAGCAATCAGCCAGATAGCCGTCCCGACATGGAGCAGGCATCTGGCGACAACGCCAACGGCCTGTGGGAATTCATCGCCGTCGAGAACTCAAACTACGTGCGTATTCGCAATGTGCCGAAGCAGACCTTCCTGCAGAACCGGCGCGGCGAACTCGCGACCTCCCCCACCAGCGCCCAGGGAGACGGCACGCAATGGGAGATCGCCGCCGTCGAAGGCCAGCCATACGTCACCTTCATCAGCCGCGCGGATGGCTTAACGCTTGCGCGCGCCGAGGGTAAGGCGCTGCTGACCTCGTCGCCGCGTTCCGCGGCCGCCGCGCAATGGTCGCTGACCTCGTCCAGCGATTTTCTCTCCAATGTCGCGCGCAAGGGCTCGCCCGTGCGCCTCATCAACGACAACGGTCGCAACGACGCTTACCTTGCCGCCATCAGGGATTGCCGCGAAATTGGCGGTTACTGGACGGGCGGCAGTTGCCGCGGCATTGAAGGCCGGCGCCTCGAATGCCGGCGTGGTTGGATCTGGTCGGCAGACGCTGGCGAATGTGTGTGGGACGGTGGCGGTCGGCTCTGTCCGCCCTGGCAGGTCGGTGCGTTCCCGTATTGCCAAGCCGATATGGCGTGCCGCGGCGGCAATCTGCGCGTCACTCATGCCGGCTACGCCGTATGCGATTGTCCCTATGGTTCTGCTCTCCGCGGCTCCTACCCGAACTTCCGGTGCGGTTCTGCTGTCGGCATCTCTCCGATCTGGCTGGTGCCTGTCATTGCCGGGGTCGCAATTGGCACGCTTCCCAAGATCCTGCCCATCGTCAAGCCCCTGCCCATCGTGGCGCCGCCCAAGCCCGGATCCTGCCCTCCAGGCCAGGTTTGGAACGGCAATACGAAGACATGCGGTCCCGTAAATATTCCGATTAAAGCGCCGACGTGTTCGCAGAACCAGCACCTCGTCAATAACGTGTGCGTGAACAACAAGCCGGTCACGCCGCCTCTCGTTTGCCCATCGGGCATGCATGCCTTCCACGGCAAGTGCATCCCGATCAAGAAGAAGGGGGGAGGCATTCCGCCGACGTGCTCGAACACTCAGCATCTCGTCAACAATGTGTGCGTGAACAACAAACCGACCAAGCCGACCCTCGTTTGCCAGTCGGGCACGCATCCCTTCCATGGCAATTGCATCCCGAACAAGAAGACGCGGCCGATTACGCACCCAAAGCCACTGCCGAAAGCGTGTCCTGTGGGAACCCACCTTGTCGGCCGTGGTACGTGTGTTGCCAACAAGTGCGTGGCGCCGCACAAGATGGTGAACGGAAAGTGCGTTTGATCGCAGCCTGACACGCGTGCCATGCGGCTCGCGCGCCACGGTGCGCGGGCCGCAGTCTTCAATGCCCGTCGACCTCCGCGGGAAGCGTGTTCGCTTGAACGAGATCGGTGCCGCGTTCGTCTGCATCGGGGCATGGCAGGCTCGAGCGAGCG
>JANYHP010000363.1 GCA_025359005.1 Hyphomicrobiaceae bacterium
CCCAGGTGCCGAGCCCCTTCGGCGTGTACCAGTCGACGCGGATGTATCCTGTGCCGCCGTTGCCGCGCAGCATAACCTCGCCGAAATCCTCAAGCTCGGGCTTGTCCGGGTTGGCGTAGTTGGCCACGTGCGAGGCGACGACCTCGGCTTTGGTCGATCCGGTGAAATGCAGGAACTGATCGCACTGATGCGCCGCGATATCGCACAACACGCCGCCGTAGCGCTGGCGTTGGAAGAACCAATCTGGACGCGGATTGTTGTTGAGCGCGTGCGGGCCAATGCCCAACGTCTGCACCACCCGGCCGATGGCGCCGGCCGCCACGAGCACGCTGGCCTTGGCCGTCGCCCGCGTTTCAAATCGCTCCGAATAACACACCGAAAAGATGCGCTTGGTTTCCGCCTGCACGCGCTTGACCTCCGCAAGTTCGTCAAGCGTGATGACGCCCGGCTTGTCGACCATCACATCCTTGCCGGCGCGCATGACCTCGATGGCCGTACGAGCGCGCACGTCGGGAATGGTGGCGCTGACCACCATCTGGATCGACGGATCGTCGAGGATGGCCCGCTTGTCGGCAACGCGCTTGGCTTGCGGATGCGCCTTGAGGTAGGCGGCGGCCAGATCGTCCTCGGCGGCATAGACCGCGACCAACTCCCCGCCCGCATCCAGCAGCGCTTTGGTCTGGCCGTAGATGTGGCTGTGATTGAGGCCGATGGCGGCGAACTTGATCGATCGTTTCGTCATGGAGCGTTCGTTCATCCCGGAGTTGGCCGCAGCCTTCATGACAGGCCGACGGGAACAGAGTACGGGCAAAAGCCGGCCTATTGCTAGAGGCGCGCACGGACATGGCCGCGCACGGACATGGATGAGCAAGGACATGGACGAGCAAGGACTGGGCAACACCTTTGCAACAGTGCCGATTGCGGTTCCCTCACGGCTGAGGCACTTTGCGCGCACGCTGGCGCGGGGTGCCCGGCGCTGCCACAAGGAACGCACGACCATGCACGTCATGATCTTTCAGGGCTCGCCGGAGGTCTCGCAGCGCTCGACGGCGGAGGCCGGTGGACGCAGCAACGAAGCGCTGTTCCAGGAGGCCTTTCGCCGTCACGACGGATCGGTGCGCACGTACACCCTCAACGTGGCCGACGGCGAGCGCCTGCCGCAGGGCATGAGCCTCGCCGATTTCGACGGCGTGGTCATCACCGGGTCGCCGTTGTCGACGTACGAGGATACGCCCGCCGTCAAAGGCCAGATCGCGCTTGCACGCGAGGTGTTCGCGGCCGGCATCCCGACGTTCGGCAGCTGCTTTGGCTTGCAACTGATGAGCGCGGCGCTCGGCGGCGACGTGCGGCTCAATCCGCGCGGCCGCGAGATCGGCATCGCCCGGACCATCATCCTCAACGACGCCGGCCGCGCCCACCCCATGTACCGCGACAAGCCGGCAGCCTTCGATGCGTTGTGCAGCCACCAGGACGAAGTCGCGTCGCTGCCACAGGGCGGCACGGTGCTGGCGTCCAACCTTGTCAGCGACATCCAGGCGGCCGAAATCGTACAAGGCGAGAACAGCTTCTGGGGCGTGCAGTATCACCCCGAGTTCGATTTCCCGATGATCGCGGCACTGATCGAGAAGCGCGCCGCGCGCCACATCAAGGAGGGCCTCGCGCGGGACGCCGAGGCGGTGGCCACGATCGTCGCCGACTTCCGCGCCCTCGGCCCCGACGGCGCCGGCCGCACCGATCTCGCCTGGCGCTACGGCCTCAAACCCGACCTGCTCGCGGCCCCCGTCCGCCACGCCGAATTTGGCTGCTGGCTGGAGACCAAAGTGCGGCCACACGCGGCGCGGCGGGCGTGAGGACACAGGCACCAAGAGGCCGGCGGGCGACCGCACAGCTCTGGTCGGCAAGCGCTGAAATGCCCGCCTGTCGTGGCCAACCGCTTCCGCTGAGGCCCCAACACCCGCCGCCCATGGAACGCATCGCGAACGGGTCGGGGTGGGGCCAATACCGCCCAATAGGCTCGCGCCAAAGAGAGGCTTGCGGTTCGTCCGGTCTTTGGTAGGTTAGCTGAAAGTCAGGTGGACGTGAGAGCGGCAAGTCGTGACCCAAACCGACCGTTTCGGTGGTGAGGCTTCCTCACTCTTTGCAGGTCCGCTTACGGTAATTGCGCCAGGACTATGCACGGAGCGCGACACCGGCGTGCTCGCCTGGCCGGACTCGCTTTAGGGACAGTCAGAATTACGGCCCGTTAGCCCCTCATTCTGTCGTG
>JANYHP010000221.1 GCA_025359005.1 Hyphomicrobiaceae bacterium
GCCTCATCGACTACGGCAAGATCCGCAAGTTTGACGCAGCCGAGGCCAAGGCCGCGTATGCAAAAATCTTCAATGCGCAGTCCGTCGCGCCCTGCTCGAATATGCCGCGCTTTGGCTTTCACAAATTTCTCAGCGAGCAGCAGATCAAGGATGTGACCGCATTCCTGTTCGACCCGGAAAGCCCCGTCAACAAACCCTGAGAGTGTGCCATGTCACGCGCGCGCATTGCAGTTCTGCTGGCGGTTTTGATGACCATCATGTCGGTGGTGGCCGGCGGCACGACTGCGGCCGTTGCTGCGGAACTCGTGATGTTTGAGAGTCCCGGCTGCCCATGGTGCGCGCGCTGGCACGCCGAGGTTGGTCCTGGTTATGGGCGCTCGGACGAAGGCAAGCGGGCGCCGCTCAGGATTGCGCAGTTGGCGTAGGCCGCCGGTTCGGGCGTGCATTTGAGCGCGCCGATCATTGCCTCGCCGACGTTCGTGCTCGTCGACAGCGGGCGGGAAATTGGTCGGATCGTCGGCTATCCTGGCGCTGATTTCTTTTGGGGCCTGCTGGATCAACTGGTCAAGAAACTGGACCACCCATCAACAAAGCAGGCCTTGTGACGTCGTCTCCGCCCGCAGTTTTCAGCGCCAATCCCAACGACCGGCGACAGGGCGCGAAGCCCGACGCGCCTGCCGTCGGGCTGCCATGAAGCGATCCCTATGAACAAAATCCTCTCCACAGAAATTCAAGACGCACTCGAGAGTGGCCAGGAAGTTTCTCCTGAACTGCAAAGCTTGATGCAGAAAGCACGCAAAGCCAGTGATTTTCTGAAGGCGTTGGCGCATGAGAATCGACTGGTGATCCTGTGCCTTCTCGCCGAACATGAGCGTTCGGTGACGGAGCTCGAAGGCTTTCTGGCACTGAGCCAGGCGACGGTGTCGCAGCAATTGGCGCGCTTGCGCCATGAGGGACTGGTCGAAGCCCGGCGCGAAGGCAAAGCCGTCTACTACAGTCTGGCCGACGACACGAACCGGCGCTTCATCCAAGCTATCTACGACAAGTTCTGCCGACCATAGGCCATCGCGATCCCAAGCAGACTGGAGGCGCCCGTGACCGTCGATTGGCCGATCGTTGGCGGCCTGCTGTCAGGCGCCCTGGCCGGAGGTGCTGCGCGATTTGGCAAACTCTGCACGATGAGCGCGATTGAAGATGCGCTGATCGGACACGATTTTCGCGGTGCCAAAGCGTGGGGACTGGCCCTGGCGGTTGCTATCGCCGCGACACAGCTTGGAACTGTCGCGGGCGTCATTGACCTGGTCCATAACCCCTATACGGGTCTCCATGTGCATGTTTTTGGCGCGGTACTGGGCGGGTTATTGTTTGGCTTGGGCATGACGCTTGTGGGCACGTGCAGCTTTGGCTTGATCATCCGAGCCGGCGGCGGCGATCTTCGTGCTGTGGTCGCTGCTGCCGTGGTTGGGGTGTTTGCCTTTGCGGTTACCGCGGGGGTGCTTGCCCCGCTGAGGGCACCGCTTTTGACGATCGGGTTCATCGATGTGACCAGCGCGGACTCGTCCGCAGTCGATAAGTTGCTCGGACACTACGTCGGAGATTTCGGCGCGCGCCTCCTTATCCTCTGCGGGGTGGCGGCGTTGGCCAGTGCGGCAATGCTCGATCGCCGCCTGCGGAAACGTCCGAGATTGCTGATCGGCGCTGTGTTGCTCGGACTGTCTGTCACACTCGGATGGTTCATGACGGCGCGAGCGGTCGAAGCCCTGGCCATGGAGCGCGTCGAGAGCCTGTCGTTTGTGGCGCCGGTTGGTCGTGCCCTCCTGCAGTTCATGATGGAGCCGTTCCGAAATCTTGGCTTCGGTGTTTCGGCGATGTTGGGCGCAGCCAGCGCGTCGTTCGCTGTCGCTGCATGGCGAGGCGATCTCCGCTGGGAGGCCTTCGATGACGCGCGAGAAATGCGTCGCCATTTGTTTGGTGCGGCCTTGATGGGGACAGGAGGCGTGCTGGCTCAGGGCTGCACGATCGGCCAAGGTTTGAGTGCTGCCAGCGCCTTGGCCGTGACCGCGCCGATTTTCATGATTGCTGTTCTCACGGGCGCCAAACTCGGCTTGCGACATCTCATCGAAGGCAGGGCCCTTTGGCGCTTACGGTCTTCGTCTCAGGTGCGCTGAGTTACTTGACTTGCCGCAATGTTCACGACATCGCGTGCGCAGGCGGCGGCTGGTGCGCGTTGCATCGCGCAGGGCTGATCGGCGCTTTTCTCCATCGCCCATGACTCGTGTATGCCTGTATGAGTATGCTGTTTTGTTGGTTCTCATCGCAGGCGATTGCACTAAGCTGCCACTGTCGGGCGCGACCCGCCCGCGGCGCTTTCGCGGGTGGACGCATGAACCGCGCTGTCTTTTGGGGCTATGAACATGTCGCTTACTCTTCTGACTAATGGGCGTATCGTCGACGGCAAGGCTGCCGAGCCGACAGATCCGGTCAATGTGCTGATCGAGAACGGGGCAATCCGCGAGGTTGGGCGCTCTGTCAAAGCTGCTGGCGCAACGGTGGTCGATCTCGGCGGCCGGACGTTGATGCCGGGGCTCATCGATTGTCACGTGCATGTGGTGGCGACGGTTGCCGACCTCGGATTGAACGCAACTTTGCCGGACGCGCTGGTGGCGATCCGATCGGTCGGTATCATGAACGCGATGCTGATGCGCGGCTTCACGACGGTGCGCGATGTCGGCGGTGCGACGCATGGCTTGAAGCAGGCGGTCGGCGAGGGCTTGGTGCCGATGCCGCGCCTCGTCATCTCGGGCAAGGCGCTCAGCCAGACCGGCGGACACTGCGATTTTCGCGGCCGCTATGACGACCGCCCGGCGCCGAAGGCACATTTCAATCTGGGAGCGCTCGGCCGGCTGTGCGACGGCATCGACGAGGTGCGGCGCGCGTCGCGAGAGGAGATCAAGGGCGGCGCCGAGTTCATCAAGATCATGGCCAATGGGGGTGTCGCCTCGCCGACGGACCCGATCCACTTCCTGGGCTTCTCGCGTGACGAAATCATCGCCATCGTCGAGGAAGCTCGAAATGCCGGCACCTACGTGTCGGCGCATCTCTACACCGATGACGCGATCCGCCGCGCCGTCGAGTGCGGTGTGCACTCACTCGAGCACTGCAACCTGATCAAGTCTGCAACCGCAACACTGGCAGCCAATGTCGGTGCGGTCGCGGTTCCGACACTCGTCACCTATGACAAGTTATCGTCGGAGGGCGCTTCGCTGGGCTTCCCGGCGGACTCGGTCGCGAAGATCGACAACGTGCGGCTGGCGGGGCTCGAGTCGCTCAGCATTATGAAGGCAGCCGGCTTGACGATGGCGTACGGCACGGACCTTCTCGGCCCCATGCACCGCCATCAATCGGAAGAGTTCGTGATTCGCGCCCGTGCCCTGCCTGCCAAGGATGTGATCGCGAGCGCGACGTCGATCGCCGCAAAGCTGTGTGGCTTGGATGGCAAAATCGGCGTGGTTGCCGCGGGAGCGCATGCCGACCTCATCGTCGTCGATGGCAATCCACTGAAGGATCTGTCGCTGTTGACCGGCCAAGGCCAGCACCTGCCGCTGATCATGAGCGCCGGAAAAATCGTCAAGCAAACGGCGCTGCATTGAGCGCCGCTACGCTTCGGCGATGCACTCGATTTCGAGATCGAACGGCGCTGTCCAGGGCTTGACGGCGACGAATGATCGCGCGGGAAACCCGTTCGGGAAATAGGTTCTGTAGACGACATTCACTGCCGGCATCAGTCCGGCGTCCGTGATGAAGATGGTTGTTTTTGCGACTTGCGCGAGCGAGGAGCCGGCGAACGTAAGCGTGTAGGACAACGCATCGAGAGCGGCACGCGCCTGCACGTCGATATCACCCGAGACAAGTGCGCCGGTGCGATGATTGATCGGCGGCATGCCGCACGTCATCAACAGACCGCCGACGCGCACCAGCGCCGAAACGGGCGCACCCAATCGCCGGATCGCCTCCGAGATGATCGGCACCTCGATGATCGTGATGGCCATAGCGTTGAGTTATCCCCCTGTGATTGCGTGTCTGTCGTGCCAACTCAGCGGCGGTAGCGCCGGAGAACCAGCCCGTTGGCGATCACGGTGAGCAGCAACGTCGCAGTCATCAGGATGAAGGAGATTGCGGCGCCAAATGGCCAATTGTTCTGTTGGGCGAACTGATTGTAAACGAGCGGCCCCATGGTTTGGAACTTCGGGCCGCCGAGCAGGACGGGCGTCGCGTAAGCATTCATCGCCAGGATGAACGTCAGGATTGTTCCCGCCAAGATGCCGGGCATGGCCAAGGGAATCAGTACGCGCCGCACCATCGCGGCTGGTGCTGCGCCCAGGCTGAACGCGGCTTCCTCGACGGCGCGGTCGATCCCTTCGATGACGCTGCTCAAGGTGAGCACCATGAACGGCAGATTGACCGCCGCGATGCCGATGATCACGGCCGTCTCGGTGTACATGATTTCGATCGGCGCAGCGGTCAGGCCCATACCGGTCAGCGCCGCGTTGATAAATCCCTTTGAACCGAAGGCGACCATCCAACCCGCGGAGCGGACGGCATTGCCGACGAACAATGGCAGCACGACCAGCATGATGAGGACATTCTTCCAGCCCGACTGCATGCGCGCCAGCACGTAAGCGAGTGGAAACCCGAGTACGAGGCATATCGCGGTGGTGACGAATGCGACACGCACCGTGCGCACCAGGATGTTGAGGTAGAATGGGTCGGCGAAGAACTTGATGTAGTTGTCGAGCGTCACCGCCTCGACCATGAACTTGCCGGGCACGAACGCGTTGAGGCTGTAGCGGAACAGAATCGCGATCGGGATCAGCAGCCCGATCGCGATGAAGATCGTTGCCGGTGCGACGACGCCGGCCGCCGAGAGTGTGCTCGACGAACCGACGGGCAGATCCTGCGCTGGCGAAGCTGTGGCGGACATCCGGGTTCTCAATGATCCTGCTGGCTGGATTGCAAATTGATAGAGCGCTTTCCACTTGGTTTGGACCGAGGACACGCGCTCCGGTTTCTTGTTTGTCGCATTTTCTGCACCAAACCGGTGCCCACCATGACTATCCCTTTGTCTCCGGCTGTCAAAAAACTTGGCCTGTGGCGGATTAGCGCAGCGCAATCCGCCGTTACACCTCAGACCGTTGCCAAGTGCTGTCGCAAGACCTTTGCTTGCGATGGGACAGCGTGTTGAAGCGGCGTCCCAGGTCGAACACTCCGTCAGCGCTGCGCAGGCGCAGGGGCATTGCGGTCACACACCCGTGTTGCCCCAGGCGCGGCATGACTTGCCTCTCTCCTGGCGGGCGAGAGTTAGGGTGGGTGGGGTGACATCGGGCGCGACTTGTACCGTCGAGCGTAAGCTTCGACCGCACCCTCACCCAAACATCCGCTCGCCCTGCTGGTCGATGATCTGCTGCGCTTTCATCAGTGAGAACTTGGCTGCTTCTTCGCGCGACCCGAACGTGTCGGCGCGAATGTACTTATGTTCGCGCACCACCCCGCCGACGTCCTTCGTGATCGTCCCCGCCACCTGGAACTGCCCGCCGTTGGCAAAAGGCTCGGCGGCAATTGCGAAGCCCTTGTACTCGGCCGTTGCCGCCGGACCCTTGGGAGCCGCGCTGCCGCCACCACCGCCAAACAATGATTTCCAGAACGACATGGGATCGAACCTTTCAAAAAGCTGTCATGCGTGGCTGGCCCGCGGGCGATGATCTGGGAGTCTTGGGGTCGGACCGATGGGGCCGATCCCAAGGCTGGATGTCGCGTTGCACGCCGGCAAACCCATGCCGTCGCGCTGCGGATGCCCGTCACCTCGTTTTGCTGTATAACAAAAAAATGAGCTGGAATCCCTCCGACGGCGGCAAGCGCCGTGGCTACCATCACGGCAACCTGCGCGAAGCCCTCGTCGACGCCGCCCTGCGGCTCATCGCCGAGAAGGGCCCTGCCGGCTTTACCTTCGCCGAAGCCGCTCGCGCCGCCGGTGTCAGCCCCGCGGCACCCTACCGCCATTTCCGCGACCGCGACGCCCTGATGGCCGACGTCGCCAAGCGCGGCTTCGACGATTTCACAGCCCGCCTCAAGGCCGGCTGGGGCGAGGGCCGGCCGCAGCCCATTGCCGGGCTGCAGCGCCTGGGCACCGCCTACCTCGCCTACGCCCGCGAGCAGCCGGCCTCCTACGCCGCCATGTTCGAGAGCGGCCTGTGCATCGGCGAGTACCCCGACCTTTCCGCCGCCAGCGAGGCCGCCTTCGCCATCCTTCGCACCGCCTGTGAGACGGTCGCTGCAACTCTGCCCGCCTCGAGCCGCCCCCCCGCCCTCATGATGGCGCTGCACATCTGGTCGTTGAGCCATGGCATCGCCAGCCTGTTCGCCCGTGGTGACCGCGCCCGCCGCCCCCTGCCCATGGAACCCGCCGACCTCCTCGAAGCCGCCGTCCTCATCTACCTCGACGGCCTCGGCGCCAAGCGGGGGTGATCAGGCGGCCTCGAGCAGCCAAAAGCACCGCAACCGGATCACGCCGCCAGGGGGAACTATATACTTGACATAAGCCGCGAACGGAACGATACAGGCCGCGACAGGGCGGCAATCACCCATGGCGAGGTGCGCCATGGGTGATCAGAAGACTACTTCCGGCGTGCCGTGGGATGCTCTTCGTGAGTTGATCTCAGAAGATATGATAGCCGCAGGCGTGACCGAGATGCTGCAATGCGACGACGATTTCGGCATTGGGTACCAAGAGGTCGTGGCGGACGTTTTTGTGCAAATGCTGAGACACGCTAGCCCGGCGGTGCTTCTGATTGTTGCGCAATTATGTCGGCGCGAGCCTTAGAAAGTGCCTTACTCAACACTAGGCACGATCCAATATAGCGCATTCGCGCCTCAACCGGGAGCGGCTGATCCGGCCACGTCAAATCAGGCGTTCTGGGTAACGCCATGCAGATCTTGTGAACTTCGGCTGTTTGGAAGTTCATGTGGGTCACGCTATGCGCAAAAGCGTTCCTGACGTATCGTATCGTTTCAATCAGTTCGAAAGTTTGCTCGTCAATAATTTCCATCGCGAACGCGAGCCGCGCTCTCGCTGACATCGACGACACTGGAGCGTTCGCGTCTGAGAGAAGTTTCTTTCGATCTTGCTCGTTCCGAAAATAAAACAGGGCTTCGAAAATCGACAGCAGGTAAGTGTCAAGAAACGAGGCTGCTATGAGCGCAGCGGCGCGGTCGCTTCCGCCCTGGAGCTCTTGAGTGAATGCCTCGGAATCGTCTAGGCTCTTGATGTCTGTTCTCGAACGTGCGCTTAGCTGTTTCCGTGCGCCGTTCGATGATTTTAAGACTTTAGGCGATTGGGTCGAACCACCAGGAGACTTTTTTGCCATCTGACCAACCCAGAAAAACAATGATCCAAGAGGAAGTTGCCAGGCGCGCCGACGAGGCCCTCCGCCGTGCCCTCAGCACGCCCCCGAAGCAACACAAGGACATGAAGAAGGGCACACGGCGCAAGAAGCCGGAAAGCGATGACACTACCGCCCCCGGCGACGGGAAGCGTGCTTAGCGAGCACGCACGTTTCAGTTAGGCTGTCGGTACATCAACCGCTTGCCTTTCGCGCCCCGGATCGCGTTGTCGGCGCGCGCGGCATCGTCGATGCCCTTGGACGAGCGGTTATTCCAGATGAACTCGGCCTCGGTCATGTAGCGCTGCAGGTGCTTCTCGCTGACAGCGTGGTGCGTGCCATAGACCTTGCGCTTAACGAGGGCGAAGAAGCTCTCGGCGGTGTTGGTGTAGGCATTGCCGCGCACGTACTCGTCACGGCTGTGATTGACCGCGCTGTGCTTGGCAAAGTCTTTGCCGACATGCTCGGCAACGAGGCTGGTATCCGTCATCAGGTGCGTTTCTGGCTTGACGTGCTTCTTGAGCACTTCCCGTACCGACTTGGCCGTCACGTTCGGCACATGGCGAGCGCGCAGCGTGCCGCCGCGCTCAACCAGCGCCACAACGGGATGCTTCTTCGGTTCCGGCTTGCCGTTGTGGACATTCTTCTTCTTGCCGCCAACGAAGGTCTCGTCCGACTCCACGATCTTGCCTTTGCCGCCCATGTCCGGACCGCCGTCCGTTTCCGGCTCTATGTGCATCGCCTCACGGATGCGCATAGACAGGAACCAAGCCGACTTATAGGTGATGCCGAGCATGCGATGCAGTTGGTGGCTGGAAACTCCCTTCTTGCTGGATGCCATCAGATAGAAGCCAAGCACCCACTTCGGCATCGCGATCTTGCTGCGCTCCATCACCGAGCCGACCGTCACCGTGAACGGCTTCTCGCAAGCGTTGCAGTGGATCAGGCCCTTGCGGTGTGAACTGCCAGCAAGGCGCGTAACGCGATCCGAGCCGCAGTGGGGGCACTCGGGACCGTTCGGCCAGCGCACGCTTTCGAGGTGTGCGCGGGCGGCGTCCTCGTCGTGAAAAATCGGGTTAGTGAGATTGATCGTCATGGCGAACACCCTTATGTTGCTCTACACATAGCGCCGCGTTCGCCTTATGTCAAGTATATAACTCCCCCGCCAGGACTGTCCGCTGATCGCCCCGCTCAGTCTCGCGCTCGAATAAAATTAGCGCTTGCACAAACAGCCCGGCCTTACAGCTCTGCGTGCGTCGTCTTGCGCATCCATCAGGTTGCCGCTATCGATCCCTAAACACGACGCGCGCAACAGCGGAGCGACCCTTGTTTCGTATTAGAGCGGCACTTGCAATTGGCTTTTGCTATATTTTTTCTGCTGCGAATTCAATCGGCGCACAAAGCGCTACGTTGAAACGAGCGGGGTGCTCCATTTCAATTCTTGGAGATTTGGCAGCGGACGATGATAAACGCTTCCTTGATCTTGCTATAGAAGTCGCGCAAATATCGGGTTGTGCAAATGGCGTAGTTATGATCGCGTCGAAAGGTGGAAACC
>JANYHP010000235.1 GCA_025359005.1 Hyphomicrobiaceae bacterium
GCTGATGATCCATCCGCACGATCAGGCGCTTATGGACGTGATCGAAAAGAGCTATTGGGAGCGCCAGGAGCGCGACGCACTCGCTTATGCCAAAGCCTATGCGGCGCATGATGGCGTGATCTGGGAAACCGCGATCGCCATGCTGCTGCGCCTGCAAAAGGCCTCGGGGTGCCACCTGCACATCCTGCACACGCAGACCTCGGGCAGCGTCGATCTCATCCGCAAAGCCAAGGCGGAAGGCCAGCGCGTCACCTGTGAGATTAATCCGTGGGCGCTGTTCCTTGGCTGCGAGTGGTCAGCAATCCAGCGGCTCGGTTCCTACGCCTTGTCTTACTGGGTGCCGGAGAAGAACGTGCCGAGCCTGTGGGAAGGTCTCAACGATGGCACCATCGACATCGTCGCCACCGATCACGCGCCGCATACGCGCGAGGAAAAAGACCATGCCTATCCCGGAAGTCATTCGGGCATGACCGGCGTACAGACTCTGGTGCCGATGATGCTCGATCACGTGGCGGCCGGGCGATTGTCGCTGGCCCGCTTCGTTGATCTGACGGCACACGGTCCGGCACGGCTGTTCGGGCTCGCCGGCAAAGGGCGCATCGCGCTCGGCTATGATGCCGATCTAACCATTGTCGATCTTGGGCGGCGGGAAACGATCACCAATAGCTGGATCCAGTCCAAGTGCGGGTGGACGCCGTATGATGGCGTCAGCGTGCAAGGCTGGCCGGTTGGTACGCTTGTGCGCGGTCATCGCGCCATGTGGCAGGGCGAGATTGCAGCGGCCGCATCCGGCCAACCGATCCGTTTCCATGAGGCAGGCTGAATGATCGCCTCATCAAAAAAGGGCCGGCTTGCGCCGACCCTTTAGTCTGATGGACGCATCCCGGCAGACGGCGAGATGCATCCGAGCCTCATTGATTACGACCTTGATGCGGGATCGCGATCGTGTCTGCTGCGGTTCTTCGTCAGGGCGGAGAGACATGGCGCGAGGGGCACCGCACCGATCTATCCACTGACGCCGACCCGAGAGGCCATGGTTAAAGGATGCCCGATTATTGTGGGCGATGAAAGGCTGCATTCCGGCGGAAGTTGGACACTTTGGATAAATGGCTAACAAAGGTCGTCCGCCCATGATTTGTGCGCCTCAGCGGGCAGCCAGGGGACGAACAAGCGCCGGCAGGGCTATGCGCGCGCCTTTCGGCCGCGAGGTCCACAGCCACCACGACAGCCCGCCCACACCGACAAGCGTCAGCAGACGTTGCAACCAGACCAGCAGGCCGCCGCCTGAATTTTTCGCCTCTGATGATGCGTCGCCATCGCCTGCCGTCATCGCAAGGCCGGTCGCGCCGCCAAGGCTTGCCCCGCTCTTGCCGCCGCCCCCGCCGCCACCGTTGGTCGGGTAGACGCGGCCGTTCGACAGGTCGGTCGGAATGCCAGCCACCGCTTTGAAGCTGGCGCTGCCGCCCTGTGTCGGCCCGATGCTGTTGAGCACGGGGCCGGACAGCGACGGGTCGCCGGGTGGCAACGGCATCTTCGGAAACAGTGCCGAGCGCTTGATGAGGTTGCCGGAAGAGAGTTGGATGAGCTTACTGGCGGCCGCGAGATCGGTGTGCGGGCGAACACCGGCGGGCGGCGTGGCGTGCGGTTTAGCCGGTGTCATCTGCTGCTGGGTGCCGGATGAAGGCGTAGTCGAATGCGTGGGCGTGGCGGCCCCGATGCCGCGCGTGCTGCCGGCGGCCGAGCCATGCGACGACAGGCCGGTGCCACCGGAGCCGCCGTGCGAAGAGATGCCGGTGCCGCCGCTTCCCGTGCGCAGTGAGCCGCCCGAGCCGGCGATTGCTGGCGGCGTGGCTGCGAGCAGGCAGAGCAGGGCGACGATGACAGGACGATGAACCACAGACGTGCTCATGGAGCGAACTTCGGCGGACTGCCGAGTGCTGAGCAAAGCGTCAAGGGGACTAACCCGCGCTTAACGACGTGGTCGCGCCCGGTTCCATTCGCCGGGCATGGTTTCCAGAACCTTACCACACCCACCCCAAATGGGTTTCAAAAGCGCTACGCCCTTTTGCGGGAGTATGAGGGCAGCGCCCTCATCTTACTTCGCCACCCCGAATTCCTGACAATTACCCCAACGTCACGCCGCATCGCGCAGGCCAACCAAGGCCGGCCAAGGTGCCAGCGCGCGGCTTGTATTCGCAGCCGACGAACCCGGTATAACCGCTCGCATCGATCGCCGCGAAAATGCTGCGGTAATTGAGTTCGCCTTCGTCGGGCTCGCCCCGATCGGGCGGATTGGCGATCTGGTAGTGGCGCGCCAGCGGCCCGAATTCGCGGATGGCCATGATCACGTCGCCCTGCATGACCTGCCGATGATAGATATCGAACTGCAGTCCGACATTGGGGGCGGCGACCTCGTGGATGATCGAGCGGGCGTCTTCTGTCAGGTTGAGAAAATAGCCGGGAATGTCGCGGGTGTTGATCGGCTCGATGATGACGTCGATGCCGTGCGGCGCGCACATCCGGGCCGCGATGCGGAGATTGGCGACGTAGGCTGCGCGTTCGGCGCCGTGATGACGAAGCCCGGCCATGGCGAACAGCCGCTTGCAGCCGAGCGTGGTCGCATAGTCGAGGGCGGCAGCGACGGATTTTTCGAACTCAGCCGTGCGGCCGGGGATCGCGCTCATGCCGCGTTCGCCCTTCGTCCAGTCGCCGTGCGCCATGTTGAACAGCGCCTGCGTCAGGCCGTGCGCTTGCAGCCGCGCGGCGATCTCGGCCTTGGGCGCTTCGAACGGGTTAAGATATTCGACAGCCCGGAAGCCCGCTTTGGCAGCGGCTTCGAATCGCTCGAGAAACGGCAGTTCGGTGAACAGGAAAGAGAGATTGGCGGCAAAGCGCGGCATGCGAGGCTCCGGGCAAGGGGTCGTCGACACGACTCAAACATGGCCAGCCGAACCGGCGCAAGCCCAGCTCAAGCGCGTCACCCCTTCTCCAGCCCGCCATCGAGCACGCGGAAGCTGCGTCGTTTGATGCGCACCAGACGCGCGCCGGCCAGTTCGGGCCTCAGCGCCGGTGCGTTGCGGAATTTTTCCATCACGGCAAAGGGTCGCCCATCGGGCCAGATGATCTCGTGGGAAACGAGAGTAAGCGGCGGCAGGCGTTCAGTCGCGAGCCAGGAGGGTGCGTCGACGGCGACGACGGCGCCGAGCATGCGGGAAATGCTGGTGCCGGTGTGCACGAGCGGCATGACGATAATTTCAAAGGCGACGCGGCGCTTGTCGTCGAGTTCGGCGGCTGCTTGCAACACGAGGACGGCACCTTGTTCGCGCACGTCCGCCAGATGTCCGTCGATCGCCGCGCGATCCGACGCTTGAAAAAGATCGAGAAAGCCATCGCCACGGAATTCGTGGCCGAAGTTTTCGCAGATTTTCGTGCCCGCGAGCCGGAAGATCGGTGGCGTGCCCTCGGCGCATTCGAGGATGAACGTCTCCGACAGCACGGCACCGATTTGGGACGGCTCGACGTCGAAGCGACGCGGCGCGATGCGCTCACCGCGCACGTCGTTCCAATAGCCGTAGAGGACTTGGTTGGTTCGCTGCATGACCTTGGAACTCGCGGCTCTTGTCTGGTGGCGTGCCGTTTTGAGACGAACGACACCGCCAGAACGGGGTTTGCACCCAAGGTGAGCAGCTTCCATGCCAGGACTGTTCAGTCCACGAGCGCCTGATAGGACAGCACGCGCAATTCGCGGCGGATCGGATAGGTTGACGACGGGACGAGCTGGGTCATCATCACGACGGAAAGGTCTTCGACCGGATCGAACCAGAAGGCAGTCGACGCCATGCCGCCCCAGGCGCATTCCCCCGGCGTGCCAACGATCTCAGCCTTGGCCGGATCGAGCATCACAGAGAAGCCGAGCCCAAAGCCAATGCCGTTGTAGTTGGCTTCGCTGAAGCGCGGTTGGCCCATCGCCGCCATGTCGCCGCGGAGGTGGTTCATGGTCATCAGTCCAACCGTCTTGCGGCCGAGCAGGCGCACGTCGCCGAGCGCGCCCTTACCGAGCAGCATGCGGCAGAAGCGCATGTAGTCGCGCGCGGTCGAGACGAGGCCGCCGCCGCCGGATGGTGCCTTGGGGCTCGCCAGAAATCGGCTCTTTTCGGGGTCATCGATGAGTTTCAGCTTGCCCTCGGGATCGCGCATGTAGCAGGCGGCGAAGCGGTTGGTCTTGTCGGCGGGCACGTGGAAATCAGTGTCGCGCATATCGAGCGGCGCGATCACGCGTTCGCGCAGGAATGCGTCGAACGGTTGCCCGGAGATCACCGCGACCAGGTGGCCGAGCACGTCGGTCGAGAGCGAATAGTTCCATTCTGCGCCCGGTTGCGCCACCAATGGCTCGCCGGCAAGAAGGTCGATCATCTCGCCGAGGGACTTGTCGGTGCCGGGTAACTCGATGCCTTTTGCGCGGTAGGACGCATCCACCGGCGTCGCCATCATGAAGCCATAGGTGAGCCCGGACGTGTGCGTGAGCAGGTCGCGGAAGGTAATGTCGCGCACGGCCGGCTCGGTCATCGTCGCGCCGTAGCCGCCACCGGTGAAGACGCGCTGGCCACGGAACTTCGGCAGGAATTTCGAGATCGGATCGTCAAGCTGGAACAGACCGTCCTCGTACAGCATCATGATGGCGACGGACGTCATCGCCTTGGTCATCGAATAGATGCGGTAGATGGTATCGGGCGTCGCGTCCGTGCCGCGCGCGATGTCGCGCTTGCCGGCGCAGTGATGGAACGCGGTGCGGCCACGGCGGTTGATCATCACCTCCATGCCGGCCAGCTTGCCGCTGTCGACGAGGGCGCGCATCCACGGTTCGATGCGGGCGAGACGGGACGCGGAGAAGCCGACGTCTTCGGGGCGGGCGGATAGAATTTCGGTCATAAGGGTGCGGTCCGGCTCGGGTGTGGGAATGACCGAGATTGGACTGGACGATGGGGGGACCGCAAGGGCGCCCGACGCGCTCGCCTCAACGGGCTCTTGGGGTCAACTGGCGTCCACCTGTTTGCGAGGCTTTGCCGAAGCTGCGAACGGGGGCTTGCGAGCTAAGGCCACGCGCTGCGGACACTGGTCCGGACTTGGACGGGGACAGGGTCGATGCAGCCGACCCCACCGGGAGCCTGGGCGTGCCGGTGATTGCCGCCAACCGGTCGCTGGACGGCAAGGGCGCAGGTTCGTCCGGCTGCTCGGGCGTTCCTGGTTGCCAAGCACGAGCCACGACACGGACAACCACACGCATGAAGACCAGCATGAGGACGAAAAGGCCAAAGCCCATCATGACGAGATATTGCCCGAGGGCCGCCAGCGTGAACGGGGTGCGCACGTCACCGGGATTTTCGGGCGCATAGACAACCGGCAGACGATCGCCAATTTGAATGCCGGCAGGCAGTATCACGCCCAACTCACGTTTGATCTCGGCGTCGTGGGCCGTGCCATCAGGCAAGGCGTAGCTGAGCTGCACGAAGGTGTCGCTGTGGAAGCGAACCTTCTTTTTGGGGTTTTTGCTGACGATCGCGCTAGCCTCGTCGCAGTCCATTTCGGTCTCCTGCCACCTGCTGTCTGTGGCGAGCATATACTCGAGCCGGCACGCCGTTCTTTGACCGTGATAGATCGCCGTGACGGAAGTGCCATTCCAGCCGTGTTGCAGATGCGTGAGGAGCCCGTTGCCACCAAGGTAGACGCACACCAAGCCGAGGCACGCAAAAACAAACTTCGCGCCCGTCCATTTGTAATCGGCACTCGTCCTGCGCGTGTCCATTGGCGGCTCCCTTGGCCCGAGGGCTTTCCCCCGGTGCGTAACCGCAGTTAGCAAACCATATCGGTGCTAAGCGCCGCCTAAGGCTTGATTGCCACAGGCCTGCGTCTTGGTTCATTTCGGGATGTCGGCCAAGGTCGGGGCGTGCCCTCACAGCGCGTCGCGGGGAACTTCGGTGAGTTTGCCTTGCGCGAGGCGCAGCACGCGGTGCATGCGGCGGGCGAGATCGAAGTTGTGGGTGGCGATCAGAGCGGCAACGCCGGTCGACGTGATGAGTTCCAACAGGCCGTGGAACACTGCTTCCGCCGTTTCGGGATCGAGGTTGCCGGTGGGTTCATCGGCGAGCAGCAGCTTCGGCCCGGTGGCAAGCGCGCGGCAGATCGAGGTGCGCTGCTGCTCGCCGCCCGACAGTTGCGCGGGGCGATGCTCGAAGCGTTTTTCCAGGCCGATGGCCGCGAGCAGTTCTTTCGCGCGTGCGAGGGCCGCGGCCTTCGTCAGGCCTTGGATCATCAGCGGCATGGCCACGTTCTCGACGGCCGAGAACTCGGGCAAGAGTTGGTGGAACTGATAGACGAAGCCCATCTCGTTGCGGCGGACGCGGGTGCGGGCTGCGTCATCCAGATCGGTGCAATCTTCGCCGGCGACGAACACATGGCCCGCTGTCGGTGTTTCGAGCAAGCCTGTAACGTGCAGCAGGGTCGACTTGCCGGCGCCGGAGGGACCGACGAGGGCTACCGCTTCGCCCGGCCACAACTCGGCCGACGCGCCGTCGAGCACACGGATCTCGCGCTCGCCCTGATGGAAGACGCGGGTTAGGGAGACGAGCCGGAGGATTGGATGGCCGGCGCGGGCTGGCGCGGGCGATGCGTCTTGCATGATCGAGAGTCCTGGGCGCAGTCGGCGTTGCTGGTCAGATCGTGGCGTCGGGTATGCGGCTGCGAGTTTTCTGGCCACCGATGCACGGCCGGTGTTGGGTTACGCGCGATGGAGCGCTGCGTGACTTACGTCTGTCATCGGCGCGCTAACCCAACTTACAGGACCGTTCCGCCTCAGCCGTATCGCAACGCTTCGACGGGGTCGAGCCGGGACGCGCGCCACGACGGATAGATCGTCGCCAGGATCGCGAGGAGCAACCCCATCGCAACGATCATCGTCGTCTCGGTGACATCCATGTCGGCAGGCATGCGGGTGAGATAGTAGAAATTCGGATCAAACACCGTGCGGCCTGACAGATGCATGACGCCCTGGCGGATTTCCTCGATGTTGCGCGTGAACAAGACGCCCATCACTAAGCCAGCCAAAGTGCCGACCACGCCGATGGACGCGCCGGTGATGAGAAACACGCGCATCACCGCACCCTTCGTGGCGCCCATGGTGCGCAGGATGCCGATGTCGCGGCCCTTGTCTTTCACCAGCATCATCAGGCCAGAAATGATGTTGAAGGCAGCAACCAGAATGATCAGCGACAAGATGATGAACATCATCGTGCGCTCGACGTCGAGCACGCGGATGAAGGTTTCGTTGCGCGCCTTCCAGTCGGAGAAATGGATGCCCGGCATTGCGATGGCGCGCATGGCCGAGATGGTGCCGGCGACGGCTTCAGGATCGTTGGTAATGACTTCCACCGCGTCGACGGTCTGGTCGCGGGAGAAGAATTTCTGGCTCTCTTCCAGCGGCATGAAGATCATGATGCGATCGTACTCGCTCATGCCCATCTCGAAGATGGCAGTGACGGGATAGGTTTTGGACCGCGGCAGGCAGCCGAATGGCGTGCACGCGCCGCGGGGACCGAGCAGGGTGACACCGTCGCCGACGCCCACCCGCAGCGTTTCGGCCAGCCGCGTGCCGATAGCAATGCCACCCTGTGTGTCGAACCCGTCGAAGGTGCCGTCGCGCACGTTGGAAGCGACCAGCTTCAGCGATTTGACGCTGGCTTCGCTCATGCCGCGCACGTTGCCGCCGACGGCAGTCGCTTGCGTCGAGACCATGACCTGGCCCTCGATCAGCGGAATGACGGTTTTGACCGATGCAACCCCGCGCAGTTTGGCAGCGATCGCGTCGTAGTCGTCGAACGGGCGATCAATGCGGTTGACGATGACGTGACCGTTCAGGCCGAGGATTTTGCCGACCAGCTCTTTGCGAAAGCCGTTCATGACAGCCATGACGATGATCAGCGTGGCTACGCCCAGCATAATGCCGAGAAACGAAAAGCCGGCGATGACCGAGATGAAGCCCTCGCTGCGGCGGGCGCGCAAATAGCGCATGGCCAGCAGCCATTCAAAAGGTGCGAACACACGCGTATCAGACGACTTGGCGCCAGCCTTTGCGTCGCCGGAGAAGTCAGTCGCCGGAGCGATGGCGGCGTCGGTCATGGACTCTCCGTATCAGGCAGGGCTTGCGTTGACGTCGAACTCTTTGTGAGCCGACGCACCGTTGTATCAGGCCAGGAAGCGACGTGCGGAGACAAGATCGGACAGTCGGCGCAGCGCTGCGTCCATCGTCATCGTCGCACGCTCGCCTGTCTTGCGTTCCTTGATCTCGACTTCGCCGACCTTGACGCCCTTCGGTCCGACGATGAGCTGGAACGGCAGGCCGATCATGTCCATGGTGGTGAACTTGGCGCCCGCGCGCTCGTCGGTATCGTCGAGCAGCACCGAGAGGCCCGCGCGCTCGAGCTTGGTGTAAAGATCGTTGGCGGCGGCGTCGGTATCCTTGTCGCCGGCCTTCAGGTTGATCAGCCCCACCTCGAACGGCGCCACCGGCACCGGCCAAACGATGCCGTGCTCGTCGTGGCTGGCCTCGATGACGGCTGCCGCGACCCGCGTCGGCCCGATCCCGTATGACCCCATGTGCATGACCACCGGCTTGCCGTCCGGCCCCTGAACGAGCGCCTTCATAGGTTCGGAATACTTGGTGCCGAAGTAGAAAATGTGGCCGACTTCGATGCCACGGGCGGAAACGCGCTTGTCGGTCGCGATAGCGTCATAGGCGGTCGCGTCGTGCATCTCGCTGGTGGCGGCGTAGAGCGAGGTCCACTTGGCGACGGTCTGCTCGAGGCCGGCGACGTCGTCGAAATTGGTGTTGGCCGGCGGCGTGGCGAAGTCGAGATAATCCTTGTGGCAGAACACCTCGCTCTCGCCGGTATCGGCGAGAATGATGAACTCATGGGAGAGGTCGCCGCCGATCGGGCCGGTATCGGCGCGCATGGGGATGGCCTTCAGCCCGAAGCGGGCGAAGGTGCGCAGGTACGCCGTGAACATCTTGTTGTAGCTGTGGCGCGCGCCGGCGGCGTCAAGGTCGAACGAATAGGCGTCCTTCATGAGGAACTCGCGGCTGCGCATGACGCCGAAGCGGGGGCGCCGCTCATCGCGGAACTTCCACTGCAGATGATAGAGATTGAGCGGCAGGCTGCGATAGCTTTTGACGTAGGCGCGGACGATCTCGGTGATCATCTCCTCGTTGGTCGGGCCAAACAGCATCTCGCGCTTGTTGCGGTCGGTGATGCGCAGCATTTCATCGCCATAGGCGTCATAGCGGCCGCTTTCGCGCCACAGGTCGGCCGATTGGATGGTCGGCATCAACAATTCGATGGCCCCGGCACGATTCTGCTCTTCGCGGATGATCTGTTGGACCTTGTTGAGCACGCGCAGGCCCAACGGCAGCCAGGCATAGATGCCGGCACTTTCCTGCCGCACCATGCCGGCACGCAGCATGAGCTGGTGGGAGATGATTTCGGCGTCCTTCGGCGTATCGCGCAGGACGGGCATGAAGTATCGGCTGAGACGCATGGGGGTAACGGGGTCGCCAGGTTGCAGGGGCGGCGATCACGCCGCGACACAGGGTAAGGCCGGGTGGGCCAGGATCATTGAGCGCACGGGACGTGTGCTGGGCAGCCGCATGAAGCCAACCAGCCTTGTCGCACGCTGACGCGCTGCTGGTGATGCGGATATGTGATGACCGGGTGATATCGAGTTCCGGCGTCCCGGGCAATGGCCCGGCATGCCGGCTGCGACTTATGAACATGCCCCGTGTTTTCGCGGATGGTGGCCGGTGTGGCGCCATGAACGAGCCGAGTTGTGTACAGGCATAAGTTTTCGCAATGTCACCCGTGACAACAGGCCGCTGACACGCTAGTGTGATAATGCAAGGTGCAGTCTTGGGGATGGAATGCCGCTTTTTGTGGCACTCTGGAGCCCGGGTCTGGGGATGGAATACGGTGCGAGCGCAATAGCGCCGACACCGGGCGGCAGGGCCGGGCAACGGTTCGCCGAAATATTGAGTGACAGTGAGACACCTCCGGGCCTTAGGCTCGGGACTGGACGCGGCGCCCGACAGGGCCTGCACCATGAGGGCGGCGAAGATGGGAGACCATTTCGCGCGCCTTTTTCTTTATCTTGGGATCACCGGGGCTACTCCAACGGCACGATCTTGAAGCTCAGCGCCAGCAGAACTGCGGTGAACGCCAACGAGGCTACGATTGTGGTGATGGCAGCGACCCGGCCGAGGCGCGGCGCGACCGGCGCGCCCGCCGAAGTGCCTTGCACCACCTCGCCGATGTCGCTCTGCGTCGTGACGCCGAACGGCAGGACCGCAAACAGGCACACCCACCAGACGATGAAATAGATCGCAAATGCCAGCACGCCGCCGATCGGTGCGACATGCAGATATTGCAGCAGTGCAGCGCCGAGCAGCGACGCGACCGCCGCTCGGATGAGGGCCG
>JANYHP010000242.1 GCA_025359005.1 Hyphomicrobiaceae bacterium
CGAAGCATTGCGTGCGGCCGGCGCCAAGCTGCGCTTCCTGCCGGCCTATTCGCCCGACTTCAATCCGATCGAGAATGCTTACTCGAAAATAAAATCCGGCTTGCGCAAGGCTGCCGCGCGCACCGTCGCGGACCTCACGAAGGCCGCCGGCCGCTGCATCAAGGCAATTGCGCCCTCGGATTGCGCCGGCTATTTCAGGAACGCTGGCTATCGCGCGTGATCCAGATCAGGTGGATTGCGCTCTAGGGCGGATCGGCCACGGCCCGTGTGGCGGGGGTGCATCGCTCTGTGCGGCCGGTGGTCAGGTCTTTGGCGCGGCGGTGGTGAGGGCGAGGGCATGCAGAACGCCGCCCATGCGGCCTTCGAGCGCGTCATAGACCATCTTGTGCTGGAGCACGCGCGACTTGCCCGCGAACGCAGACGTGACGACGTGCGCGGAAAAATGATCGCCATCGCCGGCCAGATCGCGGATATCGACGGCGGCGTCGGGGAACTTGGCTTTGATCAGGGTCTCGATTTCCTTGGCATCCATGGGCATCGGGACGGGGCCTCCGGTGGGTCGCTAGGGGGCGACTATAGCGGAGGGCTTAGGCGCGCGCATCAGGGATGCGCGGCTTATGCCTCAGGGAACGTGCCTTCGAGGACCCAGCCGAAGGCGGTCAGCGGGAACAGCCATTGCAGCGGCTTCAAGAGGGCCACATCGATGCCGGTGACGACGGGGGCGGCAAAAGCCGGCATGCGACCGCGGAAGATGTGCGGATCGTAGTAGTAGGGCGTGAGGCGCGCGCCTTGCAGCGGCACGCGCGAGGCCAGGGTAGCCAGCGTCTTGTAGGAATAGACCTGCAGATGATCCTGGTGGTTGTTCTCGCGGCCCGTCAACGCCAACAACAGGTTGAGGATCGATGTTGTGTTCGGCGTCGTCGCCAGGAATTTCACGCCCGGCGCGTCCTTGGCCAGCTTCTGCAGCCAGCCGAGGGTATCGGGCGTATGCTCGATGATTTCGCCGGCCACGATGATGTCGGGCTTGTAGCGCGCGACGATGGCCGAGAGATCCTCGACCCCACCGCGGACGATGCGCGTGCCGACCGGTGTCGCGACGCCCTCCGGCGGCAGCGCGGGCGAGGCATCGACGCCGAGCACCTCACGCGCGACGCTGGCGATCTCGGCATGCAGCCACTTCCACGACGTGTGCTGGGGCTTGGCTATCTCGGTCTCGTCGTAGGCGCCAAGATCGAGCACGCGCAGGCCGCGGCAACGATCCTTGACGATGGTGTAACGATCGACCGGCCGCTGTACGGGGAGGCGTTCGAGCGGGTGATACTGCAAGGCTGGGATCGTCGCGGTTCTCATGCGGCCTGTCTCCGGCACTGCACCATCGGATTGTTCGGCCAGGGCCGGATGCGCGCGCTGGCCGCCACGGCACCGGCACCGAAGGAGCGTTCGAGCAGCCCCTCGAAGTAGGCCTTTTCGCCGAAGCGCACGTCGTCACCGGTCAGCACGCGATCGCTGAATTCGCACATTACATGCCCGACGTTGCGGATCAGTTCCCACTCCTTGAGCACGAACGTGCCGCCCGGCGCCAGCAGCGTGCGCGCATCGGCGGGGATGGCCTCGTGAAGGTTCCACGGCACATGGTGCGGTACGTCGAAGATGAGGATGAGGTCGTAGGCGCCCGGGCGCTCGGCCGCGAGGTCTGCGGCTGTCATGCATTTGAAGTCGACGCGGTCGCGCGGGCCCTGGAACAGGCGCCCGGCGCGCGGCGTGATGTCGATGCCGGTAATCTGGGCGTGCGGGTAGGCGGCGACCAGCTTCTGGGTGACGGCACCTTCGCCGCAGCCGATTTCCAGAATGGACCGGGCGTCGGGAACCCAGGTCCGCAATTGCGCCACCTGGCGGTCGAGATCGACGAAGCAGCCGCGGTAGAAGTCGGCGACAGGCCGCTCGAAGGGGCCGAACAGGCGTCGCACTGTGGCACCGATGGGCATTGCTGGCGTTCCCGTGCTGGAAGCGTGGATGCCGACAGTGACCGATTCGTGCCAACGATTTGTTAACTGCCGGAGACCAATCGGCGGCCCTTAGAGCATTTTCCACCAAAGTGGACACCGGTTTGGTGCAGAAAATGCGACAAACAAAGGGCTAGAGCGCTTTCTTCGATCCAAACCAAGTGGAAAGCGCTCTAGCTCAATTGCCCGGCAGGGCGCCCGGGGGCAGGGGCAGCAGGGCATAGGCGATGAGGCCGGCAAGCGCCGGCGCACCGGACATCAGGATGTAGGGGGCGATCGTCTTGATCTTGCTCCAGGCTTTGAGGGCCGCCCGCCGCCGCATCTTCTGCTCGCGGCTGTAGCCCGACACCGGTTCCCGCCCATCGAAGCGCGCCACTTCGAAGTCGAGCGCGTCGTGATTGGGTTCGCACTCCGACACGATCATGTCGTACTCGCGCAGAAAGGGAATGAGCGCCTGCGACGTAGGGATCGGCGTCGCCTCCAGTCGCTTGCGCAAGTCGTTGACGCGACGCGCACAATCGTGAAGCTCACGGGCCTTGCCGTTGTAGTTCTTGATCTGCTCGGTGAGGCTGAAGGTCAAGGTCAACCAGCTGGCGACTGCGCTCATCCAATCGAAAATTGAGCGCACGTGCGGGGTCAGGCTGTCCTTGAAGATCAGCACGAATACGGTCAGCAGGCCGCCATAGAGCGCGACGCTGGAGAGCGTGATCAGGCTCCAGAAATTGCGCTTTTCCAGGCGATCGGCGGCGTGGAAGCGGGCGCGCTTGACGAACTGCCAGTCCTTGAGCAACTTGGCCTTCTGTTCGGGCTCGCGCCTCTCGTACGACGGTTCGGCGTAGGGCGGCACGACATAGGATGGCTGGGCGCCGCCCACCCGCCGGCTTGGCGGACCGGTGTCTGCGGCATACACGTGCCAGCCCTGCGGCGGCGTCTTGAGCGAATCGGTCGTCATTGCCGAAACCCTCGACCAGGCGAGCGCGCCGAGCAACGCTGCTGCGCGCCGTTGGCCTCGATAATGCACAAGTCTCGTGTGGCTCACGGGTTCGTGTAGACACGCCCTGCGACAAGTCACCCTGCCTGGGTTGAGCCACCCCCGTGCGGGTGCTAAGCCCTCCGCACGCGGGCATCCGCACTGGAACCAGCAGGCCGCGTGCCCCACTGATGCCGCGATTGTTTATGACTTAGGGGTAAGGTCGGCGACGCCCAGCATCGCTTGCCGAGTTGACAGAAGCCGGCGCGCCGACGGACTTGGCAGCCGACGGACTTGGCGCTGGTGCGGCGTTGTCGGTTTGGCCTGACTGTCGACCGTTCGGTGTCTGCGGTCGAATATGGCGTATCAGTACACTCAGTCCGAAGGGGCCGAGTTCGACTATTCCGGCTGCTCACTCTGACTGCAGCGAAGCTAGAAGAAGAACGGGACCCCGGACGATGGCTCCGAAAGTCACTGACGTCACAGCCCGCCACGCGTGCATCCCCGGCGCCCCACGGCGCCTGGAGGCAGGGCCAGTGGCGTCGCGCCGCGCCATGCTCGGTGGACTGTCTGCCGTCGCCGCCCTGACGGCCGCTGCGCCCGCGTTCGCGCAGTCGACAACCAGTTGGGCCGACCAGATTTTTGGTGCGACGTCGCGCCCGACATCGGCCGCGGACGAGCGCAAGAAACCCGAGGTTCTCGAAGACCTTCGCCCCAACGCGGTGCCTTTCCGCTCCGACGTCATGGTCGAAGCGCTCGAAGCCGCCATCAACAAGTATCAGACGCTGGTCGAGCGCGGCGGTTGGCCCGCCGTTCCCGGCACCAAGATGATCCGCCCCGAAGACGACGACGAACGCGTGCCGTCCTTGCGCCGCCGCCTGCAGGTCACGGGGGAGCTGAGGTCGAATACCGAGAGCTCGAGCTACAGTTTCGACGACGCGCTCTCCGAGGCGGTCAAGCTGTTCCAGCGCAATCACGGCCTGCGCGTTTCCGGTCGCGTCGACAAGTCCACGCTGCAGGCGCTCAACGTGCCGGCTCAGGCGCGACTGCAGCAATTGAAGCTCAACCTCG
>JANYHP010000275.1 GCA_025359005.1 Hyphomicrobiaceae bacterium
CCCCCTGTTCGCGAGACGACGAGCCACGAGCCGCCGCCTGTGGCTTCGCTGGACGACTACGGCGCGGCCCCCGACGCCGGCGCGCCGGACGCCGACTATATCGACGAGGAGTTGAGTGAGGACGAAGCCGACATCGGACCCGCGCTGCATGGCGCGCCGGCCGTGGCCGAGCGCGTGCAGAGCTTTGCCGACGTGGTGGATCTTGTGGGCCGCAAGCGTGATGGCCTGCTGAAGGTGCATCTGGAAGAAAACGTCAGTCTCGTGAAGTTCGACGGCGCGAATGGTGCCATCGATATCCATCTGTTGCCGCAGGCGCCGAAGGAGCTTGGCAACCACTTGCGCGAGCGCCTCAACCAATGGACCGGCCGCCGCTGGATGATCGCACTGTCGCCGCGCCCGGGCGAAAAGCCGGTGGGACAGGTGGCGCGTGAATTGGCCGCCGCCGAATTGGACAGCCTCAAACAGCACCCCGCCGTTGCAGAGGTTTTGAAGGCGTTCCCCGGCGCCAAAATCTCATCCGTCAAGCCGACGCTGCGCAAGAAATCGGACGAACAGGCGAACGGGTGATGCGTTGTCGAGACGGCGCCATGGGGGCAGCCCCATGGGTCTGACCCCAATTTGCAGAGCGAGGACCGCATGAAAGACATCATGGGCATGATGAAGAAGGCGCAGGAGCTGCAGGGCAAGATGCAGCAAATGCAGGCCGAACTGGCCGAGATGGAAGTCACCGGTCAATCCGGTGGCGGGCTGGTGCGTGCGACGATGACCGGCAAGGGCGATGTGAAGGGCATGAAGATCGATCCCTCGCTGTTGAAGCCCGAAGACGCCGACATGCTGGAAGACCTGATCATCGCCGCCTGCGCCGACGCTAAGGGCAAAGCGGAAAACGCCATGCAGGAGAAGATGGCTGAAGCCACCAAGGGCCTGCCTATCCCGCCGGGTATGAAGTTGTTTTAATCGGTGCACGCGCGACGTTAGAGCGCTTTCCACTTGGTTTGGATCGAAGAAAGCGCTCTAGCCCTTTGTTTGTCGCATTTTCTGCACCAAACCGGTATCCACTTTGGTGGAAAATGCTCTAGGGCGCAATCCTTGCTACCCGCCTCACCGCCCGAGCGCGGCGATCTCGCGGGCGAAGTCGAGAAGGTCGCCGCTGCACAGGCCGTCGAGCAGATTGAAGTGATGGCGGCCGGCGATGATGCGCGACGGCGCACTCCAGGCTCGTGCGAAGTCCAATGTCTGGCGTTGGAATTCGCCGCTCTCTGCGCCGCCGGCTGCGGCGCCAATGTGTATATGGGGCAGAGGCCGCAGGTGCTGCGGGCTCAATCGTGCGAGATCGACGGCATCATCCAGGCCGAGCAGGTGCGCGTAGGTTAAGTGCGCCAACGGGGCCAGATCGAAGATCCCGGAGAGGGGCAGCGCCGAGCGCACCAACCGCCCCTCGGGGAGCGTTGCCAGCAGCGCGGCCAGATGCCCGCCCGCCGAATGGCCCGCGAGATGAATTTCGGAGGGATCACAGCCGAGCGCGCGTGCTTCCCGTGCCAGGAATGCCACCATGGTTTGGGTCTGCCGCACAATTTCGTGCAGGTTTGCCGTCGGCGCCAGCGTGTAGTTCGGCACGGCCACCGCGTAGCCCGCCGCCAGCATGCCCGCCGCGAACTGGCCGTTGTGGGCCTTGTCGACCGCCTGCCAGTAACCGCCATGGATGAACACCCAAAGTGGCAGCGGCCCGCGCCGGCCTTCGGGCAGATAAAGATCGACCGCCTCGCCGCGCGTCGGCCCGTAGGAAAGCTCGGCTGCGAGATGCTTTTCGCGGAACGCTGCGCCGTCGCGTCGCCAGGCGTCGAAGATGGCGGCCATGTCGGGCACGAAGGCGCGAGGGCTGTACTCGCGCGCCAGTTCGGCGAAGGAAAAACCGCCCCAAACATGCGGCGGCGCATCGGGTGCCATCGGCCGCGGCGCATTCGCTTCAATGCGGACAGTTACATTGTTATGCTCATGGGCGCTGAGGTCGATGGGTGGCCGGAAGCCGCCGAGCAGTTCGCGTAACGACAGGTCGACCGCTGCGCGCGCGGGATGCAGCAGTGCTTCAGTGCGTGTCGCGATCGAAACGCGGGTGAGGTCGGCGGGCGTGACCTTGTGGGGCGCCAGCGACGCCATCGCTGCGGCCAACGCGGTGCGCAGTGCGGCGACCGGATCGGCGTGTTCAGCTGTGCCCTCACCGGTCAGGACGGATGGCTCAGTCAGTGGCATCGGTAGTTCTCCCGCGCTGGCGCCATCATGCGATGGGGTCGTCGCAGGCTAAGGGGAACGCCGTGGGTCGGCAACTCGTCTCATCCCGCTCGACAGCGAGCACTTGGGGACCGTCGCGATCCGTAGGGCATAATGGCATCTCTTCGGGGCGTATTGCGCCGTGCCGAGAGTTGCCATGTTTCATTTGGTAAGATAGTGCCCAGGCTCTGGCGCAATACGCGAAGGCTATTGCGCCCTACGGATCGCACGACGGTTCACGACGTGCGCATGCCGTGCAAGCTCAATCCGGGTTGCGCCCGTGCCATCAATGCGCTGAGTGCCGGCACGGCGAGCGCCAGGCCGGCGAGCAGCACCGGCATGGTCAGCACGCTCCAGTAATGATTGTCGGGGCGGGCGAAGACCATCATCAACACGGCGTAGCCCGCCAGCAGGCCCGTGACGCGCGTGGCGAGCGGCGCGTTCCATGACAGCCAACCGAAAAGCGCCAAGGGCACCAGCCCGCGTCCGATCCAAACCGGCAGCAGCGCCAGCAGCGACCAATCCGTCGTCACCTCGGCATAAAAGCGCCAGCCACCGAAGCCATCCCAGCCCGGTGACGGCACATCTTCGGGAAAAATAACCGCGGCGACACCCTGCGCATGAGCGATCAAGGCAAGGCCGGCCATGGCCACCATCAACGCCCAGCCGGCGGCTTCGCGCCAGCGCTGCTCGGTGAGCGCCACAAAGCCCATCAGGCACAGATAGGGCACCGCCAGTTCGCGGATCAGCGCCGCGGCCAGTCCGGCCAGCAGGCTCGCCGCCAGCCAGCCCCGACACCACAGTGCCAGCGACAGTGCGATCAAGACGCCAGCCCAGCATTCGTGCAGCGGCAGGAATGCAGGCCCTGCCAGCATGGCACAACTGGTGGCCACCAGTCGGCCCATCCAGCGGCCGGTGGCCGGTGTGTCTTCCAGGCCGGCACGCGCCGATGACCAAGCCATGGCCGTCCCGACCACCAGCAGCAGCATGGCGATTTGGGTGCCCGGCGCCCCGAGGGTTGCCGACAGATAGGCCAAGGTCGGCAGGCGGACAGTCACGAAGGGTTTGAGGGGGTAGTTCCCCTCGCGGTGAAAGCGGGCGGCGGCGGTGTAGTAGCTCTCGCCGGCGGCTACCCGGTCACGAATGCGGTCGTAGAGCCGAAGGTCGCTCATGCC
>JANYHP010000297.1 GCA_025359005.1 Hyphomicrobiaceae bacterium
CCGCGGGCACCCTCCGCGGTAGCGGTTCAGTTCAATCCCCCCTGTGCCCGCCGCGACTCATATCAGCTAGAAACCGCTCTAGTTTTCAACGTCTCGGCGAAATGCTCGCAGATCGACAGCACCGGGTGCGGCAGCGCGGTCGCTCACGCTGCATCGTGGAAGATGAGACCCAGGGCCTGGCGGGCCCCTGACCGGATGCGGCTGACGCCGTGGCGCAGTTGCACCCGGTAGATCCCCTTGGCTCCCTTTTTCGGCCGCTCGCGGGTGGCAAAAATGGCGGCCTCGCCCTGGCGCAGGGCTATGACCTCTGCGCGCGACTGCATGCGCGGCCGCTGCTCGACGACGACAAATTCGCCGCCCTCGAAATCACGACCGGGCTCAGACAGCAGCACGACGACCTGCAACGGAAACACGTGCGGCCCATAGAGATCCTGATGCAGGCAATTATAGTCGCCGGCCGTGTACGACAGCATCAACGGCGTCGGCTCGGTCTGGCCGGCGTCATGGCAACGCGCCAACATGGCCTCGAGGGTTTCGGGGTAAGGCTCCGTGCCGAGCGCCGCCGCCCACCGGTTGGCGACAGCTGCGAGGTGCGGGTAGAAGGCCGCGCGCAAGTCACCAACGCGCTTGGGGAGCGGGTAGGACAGATATTTGTATTCTCCCGAGCCGAAGCCGTGGCGGGCCATGACGATGCGCGACCGGAACAAGGTGTCGTCGGCGTAGGACGCTGCCAGGCTCTCGCAGGTCGTGCGATCAAGCACCCGGCCGGCATTGGCGGCCCCCATGCCATCGAGATCGATGGCGATGCGGTCCCAATTGAGGGCGGCGACGGCGGCAAACGGGTTCATCCGTCCAGTTTCGCAAATGCCCGCGCACACGGCGACCCGAATGTTGCCGCGATAGCGCCGGCCTCGATCGTGAGGCGGCGGTGGGTTGCCCGCCGTCGTATCGTGTCGTAATCGGTCGGTATGACCAAGACACCGCGCACCGCCAAAGCACAACCCACCAGCGATCCGGCCGGTGCCGTCGCGCCGCCCGACACCGTGCTGATCATCGATTTCGGCAGCCAGGTGACGCAGCTCATCGCGCGGCGCGTCCGCGAGCACGGCGTGCATTCCGAGATCGTGCCCTACAACAAGGCGGCCGACGCGCGCGAGCGCCTGAACCCGAAAGCGGTGATCTTGTCAGGTGGGCCTGCAAGTGTTTCGGCCGCGGGAAGTCCGCGCGCACCGGACTGGGTGTTCACGTCGGGCCTGCCGGTGCTCGCGATCTGCTACGGCCAGCAGACAACAGCAGTTCAACTCGGCGGCGTCGTAGAAGGCGGACACGCCGCCGAGTTCGGTCGCGCCGATATCGAGATCCTGGAAAAGAGCGCGCTGTTCGACGGCGTCTGGGACGTCGGCAAGCGCTATCCCGTGTGGATGAGCCACGGTGACCGCGTGACTAAACTGCCGGATGGCTTCACGGTCAAGGCCACGAGCGAAAACGCACCCTTCGCCATCGCGTCCGACGAAAAGCGCCGCATCTACACGACGATGTTCCACCCGGAAGTCGTGCACACGCCGGACGGCGCAAAACTGCTTGGCAATTTTGTCCGCGCGATTGCCGGCCTTCCCGGCGACTGGACGATGAAACATTTTCGCTCGGCGGAAATCGCGCGCATCCGCGCGCAAGTTGGTGCGAGCAAGGTGATCTGCGGTCTTTCGGGCGGCGTTGATTCGACGGTGGCTGCGGTGCTCATCCACGAGGCGATCGGCGACCAGCTTACCTGCATCTACGTCGACCATGGCCTGATGCGGGCGAACGAGAGCGAAGAGGTCGTGTCGCTGTTCCGCGGCGCCTACAATATCCCGCTGGTGCACGTGGATGCACGGCAGAAGTTCGTCGGCGCGCTGGCGGGCATCACCGATCCAGAACACAAGCGCAAGACGATCGGGGCGCTGTTCATCGAAGTGTTCGAAGCAGAGGCCAAGAAGGTTGGCGGCGCCGCGTTCCTGGCGCAAGGCACGCTGTACCCCGATGTCATCGAGAGCGTGTCGTTTTCCGGCGGGCCGTCAGTCACGATCAAGTCGCACCATAATGTCGGCGGGTTGCCGGACCGCATGAACCTCAAGCTGGTCGAACCGCTGCGCGAATTGTTCAAGGACGAAGTGCGGGCTTTGGGCCGCGAATTGGGACTGCCGCAAGCGTTTGTCGGCCGGCATCCGTTCCCGGGGCCGGGGCTCGCCATCCGCATTCCCGGCGCGATCACGGAAGAGAAACTCGCGATCCTTCGCAAGGCCGATGCGATCTATCTCGACGAAATCCGCAAAGCGGGCCTGTACGATACGATCTGGCAGGCTTTCGCTGTGCTGCTGCCCGTGCGCACCGTCGGCGTGATGGGCGATGGCCGCACCTACGATCACGTCTGCGGCTTGCGCGCCGTGACGTCGACCGATGGGATGACCGCCGATTACTTCCCCTTCCCTCACGATGTTCTCGGCCGCATGGCGACCCGCATCATCAACGAAGTGCCGGGCATCAACCGCGTCGTCTACGACGTGACCTCAAAACCACCCGGCACCATCGAGTGGGAATGATTCCATAGCTTTCGGGGTGTTTCGCGATCTATCGGGAACACGCATTCATCCATCTGAAAAATATGAATTATTCACCCGCCATCTATCGCTACGGATCGGCGCCAAGCGCGACCATCTGCCGGTATCGGTGACGGTATCAGTTTTTCGTGCGCGAACGCACGTAAAAAGGCGCCTGCTGGACAGCATCGCAAGCGAAGGCGAAATTTAGAGCATAACATCATGTAAAACAATGAGATATGGAATTTCTTGGCGGTATCAGCGTTGACGGTATCATGAAGCTGTGGGATCGGGAATTTAGGCCAATCCGGAGCCCGATCATGCTCACTGACAACGCCATTCAGCGTTTGAAAACAAGAGAGAAAACGTACAAAATTGCCGATCGTGACGGTATGTACGTCGCGGTCCTCCCCTCCGGCGCCGTCTGTTTCCGCTACGACTACCGTCTGCATGGCCGACGCGAGTCCCTGTCGATTGGCGTTTACGGGACTGGCGGTCTGACACTTGCGGAGGCCCGCGACCGTTGCTTGGCCGCCCGGAAGCTCGTGGACGAGGGCCATTCACCCGCGCAGGAGAAGCAGCGCCAGAAGCGCCGAGCTGAGGTCGCGCCGACGATTGCAACGGCAGGGAAGCGCTGGTTCCAGGAAGCGCGAATGGCGGACAGCACGCGCGCCATGCGCAAAGCCATCTTCGACCGTGACATCCTGCCGGCCTGGAATAATCGCCAGCTGACAGAGGTTACCCCTGACGACCTTCGGTTCTTGTGCGGCAAAGTCAAGGATCGCGGAGCGCCAGCTACTGCCATCCATGTCCGCGACATCATCAAGCAAATCTTTGGTTTCGCGATTCTGCACGGGGACAAGGTCGCGAACCCGGCCGACGAAGTCGGGCCGGCGTCGATCGCGACCTTCGTTCCCAAGGATCGCTCACTGTCGCCCAACGAAATTCGAATTCTATTCCATCAGCTTGAGCACGTGCCGACATTGCCCACTATCCGGCGCGGCTTGAGATTGGTGCTGCTGACAGTGGTGCGCAAGAGCGA
Source organism: Hyphomicrobiaceae bacterium (assembly GCA_025359005.1). Classification (GTDB taxonomy): domain Bacteria; phylum Pseudomonadota; class Alphaproteobacteria; order Rhizobiales; family Hyphomicrobiaceae; genus JABFRJ01. The sequence goes on from JANYHP010000297.1 coordinate 3,619, forward strand.
GCTTCAGGATGCGACCTGGGATGAGGTGGATTTCGAGTCGGCCGTTTGGACCATACCGAAGGAGCGCATGAAGCGCTCCAAGGCACACAATGTCTATCTGTCCACGCAGTCCCTCGACATCCTGGTTGCGCTGAAAACCTGCGCCGGCAATTCGCGCTATTTGCTGCCGTCGCGCTATGAGGCCAATGAACCCATGTCGCGGGCGACGCTCAATCGCGTGACCTATTCGGTCTTACAACGGGCGAAGTTGAATGACCTGCCACTCGAACCATTTACAGTTCATGATCTGCGGCGCACCGGATCGACGCTGCTCAACGAGCTTGGCTTCAACAGCGATTGGATCGAAAAATGTTTAGCGCATGAGGACAACCGTACTTCGCGCGGCGTTTACAACAAGGCCGAATACGAACCGCAGCGCCGGCACATGCTCCAAGAGTGGGCCGATACGATTGATGCCTGGATCGGGGGCCAGAAGCGCATTCCTAGAGCGCTTTCCACTTGGTTTGGATCGAGGAAAACGCTCTAGCCCTTTGTTTATCGCATTTTCTGCACCAAACCGGTGTCCACTTTGGTGGAAAATGCTCTAACCTCACTCCACCGGCGTTCCAGCTCGGACCAGAAGACGCTAGCGCTTTACCGGTCGCGCCCGTCGCCTCCAGACATCCGGGGTCGGCGCGCGCGTGATATTCGTTGCGTCGGAAGCTTCGCGCCGCGCGACGATCCAGGATTCGACTTCGCCGAGATCCCACACGACGCAACGCGGCGTCAGATAGAAGCGTCGAGGAAATTCGCCACGCTGCTCCATCTCGTAGATTGTCGTATCGGCGAGCGGAACGATGTCCCTGAGTTGAGCGCGTCGCACAGTGCGGCGTGCAAGCGGTACAGACATTGACACTAGGCCCAAGCGTGGCGGGCGCGTGCTGCCCGCGTCATCCTCGGTTACTGGGTGATGGGACGGCTTGGCTGCGTCCACCGGGCACGTCGGGACTTTGTCACGGTCCGCCTTGGCGGTGGCGGGCATGGTGTGCCCGGGCGAATTCGTGCTCCTGTCCTCGCGCAATCCTAAGACTGCATTCTTTTTCACGATGCGATTTGGCATGTGCCGTCTCTGTAATTCGCTGTGCCGCCGTCAGCGTCCTGAGCGCGAAGGCCGCGAGACTCGTGCTCATCAGTGCCGACCACCGATCACCCCGCACTTCGTAGATTCACACGGTGTCAGACAAACGTAGGTTGCCAGATCGGCCGGCCATCGGGAACGATGTATCGCGGTGAATTGGGTGCAAGTCCGTGTAGCGCAAAATAATCTCGGAGTTTTTGGCAGCTCTTGACGCTCCCCCATCGTAAGTTTGGATCTTTCGGTTTGGAACTACGCACGAAAAAACCAAATTATATCAAATATGTAGGACGTATGCTGGCGGAACCGAGGGGAAGATACTTAGCCTGACGATTCAAGCACTTAGCGCTCCCAAACCGGTCGAAAGTGCATACTGTCTTGTATTGCGTTACCCAGCGGGCTCCCAAACCATCTGTCAATAGCCCCCGTGCAGCTAGATCGCACGCCGGAGTGAGGCAACGTGTGGGGTACAAGCGCAGAGACTGAACCTTTTGAGACTGCAGACAACGATGAGCCGCATCCTCATTTTGCATCAACGCCTGACTTTTTGGATGACCGACGGGACGTTGCCGGCTTGGCGGCACTGGTCGAGTGGGTTGCGGGTTTGGCGGCCAGGATATCGGTTGCCTCAAGGAGCCGCCTGTAAACCGGCGTGCAATTTTGACCCCTATCTGGGGTGAAACGGCGTCGAACTTTGCCCCCCCCGCGGGGACGATGCCGACATAGCTGTCGCACATCCAATTCTCAACGCCTTGGGAAGTCGCTTGCATCATTGCGGCGTGCTGGGGCGCGGTGCAGCGACAAAAATCGTCAACAATCTGATCGGTGTGACCAACGTGATGCTGGTCGCCGAAGCCTTGCTGCTCGGGACGCGTGTCGTTCTCGATACGGCGCCGTTGATTGCCGTCATTGAGGCAAGTTCCGGACGCACTATGTTTTTGGCCGACGCGACACGAACACAAACGATCTACCGGGAGCTGGGCGCTAACAGAGACAGAGTTGCATCGCTGTTGCGCATCAATGCGAAAGACCTTGCGCCGGCATTGATCCTCGGCGTCGAGGCCGGCCTTGATCTGCCACTTTTGCGGGCAGTGTCGATCGCGGCCGAGCGGCTGGATGCAGATGCGGTGCATGACACCTTCCGGGCAATCGTCTGAACATTCACTGGTTTGCTTGTTCAATAGTGTGACCCTTCACTGCGCCAATAACCCACCGTCCATGATCAGGTCGCTGCCGTTAATCAGGCGCGCTTCGTCGGACGCGAGGAACAG
>JANYHP010000317.1 GCA_025359005.1 Hyphomicrobiaceae bacterium
GACGACATCGCCGACATCATGGTCAACGGGGCCTCGGCCACCTTCATCGAAGTCGGTGGCAAGGTGCAGAAGACATCCGTGCGCTTCGCCGACAACGCGCAGCTCATGAATATCTGCCAGCGCATCGTCAGCCAGGTCGGCCGCCGCGTCGACGAATCGAGCCCCATCTGCGACGCGCGTCTCCCCGACGGCAGCCGCGTCAACGTCATCGCCCCGCCGCTCGCCATCGACGGACCGTGCCTGACCATTCGTAAGTTCAAGAAAGACCGCCTGCGTCTCGACAACCTGGTCAAGTTCGGCTCCATCTCGCCGGCGGCGAAGGTGGTGCTCGAAGTCATCGGCCGCGTTCGCTGCAACATTCTCATTTCCGGCGGTACTGGCTCGGGCAAGACGACGCTGCTCAACTGTCTGACCGGGTGCGTCGATCACGACGAGCGCATCATCACGTGCGAAGACAGCGCCGAATTGCAGCTGCAGCAGCCACACGTCGTCCGTCTCGAAACGCGACCGCCCAACCTGGAAGGCGAAGGCGAGATCACCATGCGCGATCTCGTCAAGAACTGCCTGCGTATGCGGCCTGAACGCATCATCGTCGGCGAGGTCCGCGGCCCCGAGGCGTTCGATCTTCTGCAGGCCATGAACACCGGCCACGACGGCTCGATGGGCACGCTCCACTCCAACAGCCCGCGCGAAGCCATCAGCCGTCTGGAGAGCATGATCATGATGGGCGGTTATGCACTGCCGCCCAAGACCATCCGTGAAATGATCACCGGCTCCATTGATGTCATCGTGCAGGCCTCGCGCCTGCGCGACGGCAGCCGCAAGATCACGCACATAACCGAAGTGATCGGCATGGAAGGCGACGTCGTCACCCTGCAGGACATCATCGTCTACGAAATCACCGGTGAGGACGCCAACGGCAAGCTCGTCGGGCGCCATCGGTCGACTGGCATCGCGCGCCCGCGGTTCTGGGAGCGCGCCGAATACTACGGCGATACGGGCCGCCTGGCCGAAGCCTTGTCGTCGGCAGAAGTCGCCGACAATCAGAACGGTCGTTGAGGACACGTCGTCATGGATACAGATGACCTGATTTTCTTTGGATTGATCGCGGTCGCGGCCATTGCCGTGATCGTGGTGATCTACCTGCTCATCGCACCCTACACGACCGGCGAGAAGCGCGTTGAAAAGCGCGTTGCTGGCGTGGCGGAAGGCCGTTCGCGGTCCGGAAACAAGGTGCAGGATGCGGCCAACAACCGCAAGAAGCAGGTCGCCGAAACGCTAAAGGATCTCGAACTTAAGGCCGCCAAGAAGAAGGTCACGCTGCGCCAGCAACTGGTCCAGACAGGGCTCAGCATCGACGTCAAGACGTTCTGGGTCGGCAGCGGCGTTTCAGGTATTGTGCTCGCGGTCGTGCTGTTCCTGTCGGCGCCGACGTTGCATCCGCTGGTGGTTCTCGGCATCGGCATCGCGGGGGCGTTGGGGCTGCCGCGCTTCGCCGTCTCGTACATGATCAAGGCGCGCCACAAGAAGTTTCTCAACGAGTTCGCCAACGCGATCGATATCATCGTTCGCGGTGTCAAATCGGGTCTGCCGCTCAACGAATGCCTCAACATCATCGCACGCGAGAGCCCCGAACCTGTGGCCGGCGAATTCCGCGAAGTGTGCGAGCAGCAGCGCGTCGGCCTGCCGTTGCAACAGTGCTTCGAACGCATGATGGAGCGCGTGCCGCTCGCTGAAGTCCGCTTCTTCGGCATCGTGATCGGCATCCAGCAGTCGGCGGGCGGCAACCTGTCGGAAGCGCTCGGCAACCTCGCCGGCGTGTTGCGCGACCGCAAGACCATGGCCGCCAAGGTGCAGGCGCTGTCGGCGGAAGCCAAGGCCTCAGCGGCGGTGCTCGGCTCGTTGCCCTTCATCGTGATGATCCTCGTCTACATGACGACGCCAGACTACATCGCGCTGCTCTGGCAAAAGCAGTACGGCAACTTCATGCTGCTGGCTTCGGGCATCTGGATGAGCTGCGGCCTGATCATGATGCGCAAGATGATCAACTTCAAATTCTGAGTTCCCCGCCCCGCTGTCCGTCGCGATCGACCAACCCGCTCGAGTGCCATCATGCAGGACTTCATCGAAGCAATCATCCGGCCCGAGGTGCTGATCTCGCTGGTGGCGGCGATCGCGGTGTTCGCCACGGCGATGGCCGTGCTGTTGCCGACGATGTCGCGGGATCGGTTGCCGGCGCGCATGCGGGTGATGGCGGTTGAGCGCGACAAGATGCGCGCGACGCGGCTGGCCGACCTCAACAAAAAGGATGGCGCCCAACTCCGCCAGACGCCACAGGGGTTCATGCTCGAGATCGTCGACAAGTTCGATCTCCGGTCGAGTTTCGAAACCGATGAGGTGCGCAGCAAGTTGAAGATGGCCGGCCTGCGCGGGCAGGCGCCGCTCGTCGCCTACATGTTCTTCCGCCTGATCATGCCGATCATCGTCACCATCGGTGCGTTGATCTACATGTTCTTCGTCGCCAACTACGAGTACCCGCCGATCGTCAAGATCGGTATCTCGCTGCTTGCCGGCTACGTCGGCTTCTATCTGCCGAATGTCTTCATCCAGAACCTGATCTCCAAGCGTCAGCAATCGATCAGCAGCGCCTTCCCCGACGCGCTCGACATGCTGTTGATCTGCGTGCAGTCGGGGATGTCGATCGAGGCCGCATTCGGAAAGGTTGCCGCCGAAATCGGCGCGCAGTCGCTGGAGCTGGCCGAAGAGCTGTCCGTCACCACGGCCGAGCTCTCGTACCTGACCGAGCGCCGGCAGGCGTTCGAGAACCTCGCCAAGCGCACCGGCCTGCCCGGGGTCAAAGGTGTGTCCACCGCGCTCATCCAGGCAGAACGCTACGGCACACCCGTTGGCCAGGCGCTGCGCGTGATGGCCAAGGAGAACCGCGAGCACCGCATGATGGAAGCCGAAAAGAAGGCGGCAGCGCTGCCACCGAAGCTGACCGTGCCGATGATCGTGTTCTTCCTGCCCGTGCTGTTCGTGGTCATCATCGGCCCGGCTATGATCCAGGTCTTCCAGTGGGAATGATCCCGCTCTGCGAGCACTTTCAATACGGCGCCACTAAAGGTGGCGCCGTTGACATTTCCGGCGCCATCCCGCATACGATCCCATTCTGAAGGTTGGCTTGTTGGCCAGCCGGCCACCCGACAGCGCGACGCGCCCTCGGGTGCGTTTTGCGTTGGGCACTATCGGTCTCAGTGTCTGCCGGAAACGTGTGCCGAGGACAAGGAGATGGACTTTTCATGCTGAAAATCTGGGGTCGCAAGACATCCGTCAATGTCCAGAAGGTCATGTGGGCGGTGGCCGAGCTTGGCGAGGCGCATCAACGCATCGAAGCCGGCGGCCCTTTCGGCAAGACCGATACACCCGAATTCGGCGCTATGAACCCCAATCGTCTGGTCCCAGTTCTCGACGACAGGGGCTTCGTCCTCTGGGAGAGCAACTCCATCGTCCGCTATCTGGCGGCAACCTATGGCGCCGACAGCCTGGCGCCCGCCGACCCGCACGCGGCGGCGCGCGCCGATCAGTGGATGGATTGGTCGCTGACCACGCTTTATCCCGATGTCATTCCGGGGTTGTTCGTCCAGTTCGTGCGGGTTACTGCCAGCGATCGCAACATCGCCCTGGTCGACAATCACGCCAAGCGCGCGGGCGCCAACCTCGCCATTCTGGACGCGCAACTCAGCGCCAACCCGTTCATCCTCGGTGACGCGCTGACGGTTGCCGATATCGCCGTGGGAACGTTGCTTTATCGTTATTACACCATGCCCATCGCGCGGCCCGCGCTGCCGCATGTCGAGGCCTACTACAAACGGCTGGCCGCCCGGAAGGCCTACCAGGATCACGTCATGATCGATTGGCAGAGCATGAAGATTCCGGGCGCGTAGGCGTGAGCTGATTCCATGTTTCAGGCTCCAGGGAAAAACGCCGAAACGAAATGACCGGCCCCCCTGATCCCTAGCACCTGAAATCTAGACCCTAGACCCTCAATCCCGGCCCCGCCCATGTTCCAATCGCTGACAGATCGCCTCTCAGGCGTCTTCGACAAGCTGACGCGCCGCGGTGCGTTGACCGATAGCGACGTCAGCGAGGCCATGCGCGAAGTGCGCCGCGCGCTGCTGGAAGCGGACGTGGCGCTCGATGTGGTGCGCGACTTCACAGATAAGGTGAAGGCGAAAGCGGTCGGCCAGAACGTCGTCAAGTCGGTGTCGCCCGGCCAGATGGTGGTGAAGATCGTCCACGACGAACTCGTCGCCATGCTCGGCTCGGACGCGGCCCCCATCGACCTCAATGCGCAACCGCCGGTCGCCATTCTCATGGTCGGCCTGCAGGGCTCGGGCAAGACGACGACCACCGCCAAGATCGGCAATCGCCTCAATACCCGCGACAAGAAAAAAGTGCTGATGGCGTCGCTCGACACGCGCCGCCCGGCAGCTATGGAACAATTGATCATCCTCGGCCACCAGATCAACGTCGACGTGCTGCCCATCGTGGCTGGCCAGACGCCGTTGCAGATCGCGCAGCGGGCGATGGATACCGCGCGTCTCGGTGGTTTTGACGTCGTCATGCTCGACACCGCCGGGCGCACGACGATCGATGGCGAGTTGATGGATGAAGTGGCCGAGGTCAAGCGCGCCACTAACCCGCATGAGGTGCTGCTGGTCGCCGACGCGCTGACCGGCCAGGACGCGGTCAACACGGCAAAGGCCTTCGAGAGCCGCGTCGGCATCACCGGCATCGTCCTCACCCGGGCCGATGGCGACGGACGCGGCGGTGCTGCCCTTTCCATGCGCGCCGTCACCGGCAAACCCATCAAGTTGCTCGGCGTCGGCGAAAAGTGGGACGCACTCGAAGAGTTCGACCCAACCCGCATCGCTGGCCGCATTCTTGGCATGGGCGACATCGTCGGCCTTGTCGAAAAAGCCGCCCAAAACATCGATATGGAGAAGGCCCAAAAAATCGGCGAGCGGATGCAAAAGGGCATCTTTGACCTCGACGACTTGGCTGACCAGATCAAGCAGATGCAGCGCATGGGCGGCATGGGCGGCGTCATGGGCATGATGCCCGGCATGGGAAAAATGAAGGACCAGCTCGCGCAATCGGGCATGACCGATAGCGCGCTCAAACGTCAACATGCGATCATCACATCGATGACAG
>JANYHP010000365.1 GCA_025359005.1 Hyphomicrobiaceae bacterium
ATTGGACGCGAACGGACCTCGCTTACCCCATGCCCGGCGGCGGGCGAGCGTTGCGTTTCGATGCGATGGTCTACACGGCGTTCGATTGCTGCATGGTCGGGCGAGACGGCGCCGAGGGCGACTATCCGACGGCGCTTGTCGATCGGGCACGCAGGTGGTTCGAGACTGCGAGCGAAAGCGACAGGTCGGCACTGTTGGCGACGATCATGGCTGGCCTGCCCGGCGCGTTCGACCGGTACGACATCGCAGGCCTCAGGGCGATGCTGGGGCGTTACAAGGGTATCGATGCAGATGCGCTCCGAGCGCAATTGAAGACGTTTCTCGAAGCGGTCATTCCAACCGCCGAAGAATGCGGCATTGCCATGTGCATTCATCCAGACGATCCGCCACGGCCGTTGCTGGGGCTGCCGCGCATCGTGTCGAGCGCCAATGACATTCAGGCGATCGTCGACGCGGTGCCGTCGCCGGCCAATGGCCTGACATTCTGCACCGGGTCGCTGGGCGCGGGGGACGACAACGATGTGCCCGCAATGGCCCGCCGGTTTGCGCGTCACATCGCGTTCGCGCATCTGCGCAACGTGACCAAGGAAGCTGACGGGTCGTTCTATGAGGCCGAGCATCTCGGTGGTGACGTCGATATGGTTTCGGTCGTCGAAGCGCTGCTCATCGAACAGAAGCGGCGTCGGGACGCTGGCGACCGTGAATGGCGCATTCCGTTCCGCCCCGATCACGGTCATGAGTTGCTGGATGATGGGACGCGGAAAACGCATCCCGGTTACCCCGCGGTCGGGCGCCTCAAAGGGCTTGCCGAGTTGCGCGGAGTGATGACGGCTCTGGCGGCGACCAAGTCGCTGCCGTTGTCGTAGCGGGGCGCGCGCGGTGACGAGCACGCGACAACACCTGGCAGACACGACGCTGGCGCGGTTGCCGGGCGCCGTCGTTGTGCCGGCCTATGACCGGGCGGATGTGCAGACAGGTCTCGTGCATCTGGGCATCGGTGCGTTTCATCGTGCGCATCAGATGGTGGTGACAGAAGCGGTTCTGGCGGCCGGTGATCAGCGGTGGGGTATTGTCGGCGCGAGCCTGCGCTCGCCGGCGACACGGGATGCGTTGAGGGCGCAGGACTGGCTGTATTCTGTCGTCGAGCGCGACGCGGAGCACGAAAGTGTGCAGGTGATCGGCGCCTTGCGTGGGGTGCTCGTGGCACCGGAGAGACCAGCCGCGCTCGTTGCGGCGCTGTGCGATCCGCGCGTAAAGATCGTCACGCTCACCGTGACCGAGAAGGGCTATTGTCATGCGCCGGCGACGGGTGATCTGGACGTGGCCAATCCCGAGATACGCCACGATCTCATGAACCCTACGGTGCCAAAAACGGCGCTCGGCTTTCTTGTTGCCGCGCTCGTAAAGCGACGCAGCGCTGGCATTGGACCGCCGACCCTCGTCAGCTGCGATAATCTTTTTGCCAATGGCCGGACGCTGAAGCGGCTGCTTGTTCAGTTTGCCAGCGAGAGTGCGCCAGAGCTGGCCCGCTTTATCGAGGCGGAGGTGGCGTGCCCGAACACCATGGTCGATCGCATCGTGCCCGCGACCACGGACGCTGATCGGCGCCATGTCTCAGAACTCCTCGGCTTGGAGGATGCGAGCCCGGTGGTGACAGAGCCGTTCTGCCAGTGGGTGATCGAGGATCACTTTCCGGGCGGACGACCGGAGTGGGAGCGGGGCGGCGCGGAGTTTGTGGATGATGTTGCGCCCTACGAACTCCTGAAGCTTCGCCTGCTCAATGCGTCGCACAGCGCACTTGCGTATCTCGGCGCCGTGGCCGGCCATGAGACCGTGGCGGAAGCCATGGGTGATGCTGGTATCGCGTGCTTTGTCGATGCGCTGATGCGTGACGAAGTGGCGCCGGTGTTGAGCCTGCCGGCATCATTCGACATCGTTGCTTACAGGCTCGCGCTGCTGGCGCGCTTTCGAAATCCGGCGTTGCGGCATCGGACACATCAGATCGCGATGGATGGATCGCAAAAGCTGCCGCCGCGCATATTAGACACGGCGCGGGAACGGCTGGTCATGGACGCGCCGATCGATCACCTCGCGCTCGTGGTCGCGGCATGGATGCGCTACGTCCAAGGCCGGGACGAACGGGGTGCACGCCATCAAGCGCGGGATCCGATGGCCGGTGAACTCGAGCGACGGTACGCGACGAGCGGCAATGATCCCGATCAGCTGGCGGCGGCGTTGCTCGGCATCGAAGCCATCTTCGGTCGCGACCTGTCCTCGGACCCGCGCTTCCACAGACCCGTCACGCGCGCGTTGCGCTGTCTCGTCGAACGGGGCGTCAAGGCAACGCTGGCGGCATGGCAATGAAGGGAGAGAGGCCTGTTGACTGACGGGGATGCGCAGTTTTCTCCAAATTCAGGACGTTCGTTACGACTATGAAAAAGCATTCAACACCTGGGAGGTTCAAGATCATGCATTCAATCACCGCACTCTCGCACAATGGGGCTCGGCGCCGAGCGCTGCTTTTGAGCGGGCTCGCATGCGTCGGCTTAGGGTTTGGCTCTGCCGTGCTCGCGCCAGCGGCGGCCGAGACAAAGCTGAAATGGGCGCACGTGTACGAGATCTCCGAGCCGTTTCATACGTGGTCGGTGTGGGCTGCCAAGGAAATCGGCACGCGCACGAACGGGCGCTATCAGATCGACGTGTTTCCGTCGTCGCAGCTCGGTAAGGAAGCAGATCTCAATCAGGGATTGAAGCTCGGCACGGTGGATATCATCATTTCCGGATCGAGCTTCGCGGCCAAGGATTCGCCACCGATCGGGGTGGGGTATTATCCTTTTACCTTCCGCGACGCCGAGCATTTATTGTCATACGCCAAGAGCGATGTGTTCGCCGACCTCTCGAAGGGCTACGAAGACAAGACCGGTAATCACATCACGGCCGTCAATTACTACGGGACGCGCCATACGTCGTCCAACCGCGCCATCGCACACTGCGCCGACATGGCGGGGATGAAGATGCGGGTGCCGGACGTGCCGGCCTATCTCGCTATGCCGCGCGCGTGCGGCGCCAACACCGCGCCGATCGCCTTCGCCGAG
>JANYHP010000374.1 GCA_025359005.1 Hyphomicrobiaceae bacterium
GCGATCTCGATGTGGCGTGGACCTTGCGCGTCGACACGCTCACCGCCGTGATGCTGGTCGTTGTCACCACTGTGTCGAGCCTCGTCCACCTCTACTCCATCGGCTACATGCACGAGGACGACAGCCGCCAGCGCTTCTTCAGCTATCTGTCGCTCTTCACCTTCGCCATGCTGATGCTGGTCACCGCCGACAACCTCTTGCAGATGTTTTTCGGCTGGGAGGGCGTCGGCCTCGCGTCGTATCTGCTGATCGGCTTCTGGTACAAGAAGCCGTCCGCCTGCGCCGCTGCCATCAAGGCCTTCGTCGTCAACCGCGTCGGCGACTTTGGCTTCGCACTCGGCATCTTCGGGCTGTTCGCGGTCTGCGGCTCCATCAATCTCGATCAGGTGTTCTCGGCCTTGCCCGCGCTCGCCGGTAAGCCGTTCCTGTTTCTCGGCTACACGGTCGACACGCTGACCTGCATCGCGCTGCTGCTGTTCATGGGTGCCATGGGCAAGAGCGCGCAGTTCCTGCTGCACACCTGGCTACCGGACGCCATGGAAGGCCCGACGCCAGTTTCCGCGTTGATCCACGCCGCTACCATGGTCACCGCCGGCGTGTTCATGGTTGCCCGCCTGTCGCCGATCTTCGAACTGGCGCCCGAAGCACTGAAAGTGGTCACGGCCATCGGCGCGCTCACCGCCTTCTTTGCCGCCACCGTCGGCCTCGTGCAAAACGACATCAAGCGCGTCATCGCCTATTCGACGTGCTCGCAGCTCGGCTACATGTTCGTCGCTTGCGGCGTCGGCGCCTACACCGCCGGCATCTTCCACCTGTTCACGCACGCCTTCTTTAAGGCGCTGCTGTTCCTCGGCGCCGGCTCGGTCATCCACGCGATGCATCACGAGCAGGATATGCGCAACATGGGGGGGCTCCGCCAACTCATCCCCACCACTTGGGCGATGATGCTGATCGGCACGCTGGCGCTGACCGGCGTCGGCCTGCCGATCGTCAACATCGGTTTCGCCGGCTTTCACTCCAAGGACGCCATCATCGAAGCGGCCTATGCAGCCCACACGCCCAGCAACTACGCCTTCTGGGCGCTGGTGATCGCCGCCTTCATGACCAGCTTCTACTCTTGGCGGCTGATGTTCATGACCTTCCACCAGCCCGCCCGCTGGGGCCACGACGCGCACGCTGGTGATGCAACTCACGCGGCGGCGCACGACGCGCATGCCCAGGATGATCATGCTCAAGACGACCATGCGCACAGCGCTCACACGCCGCACGAATCACCGCAGGTGATGCTGATCCCGCTCTACGTGCTGGCGGCGGGTGCGGTGCTGGCTGGCGTGGTGTTCAACAAGTTCTTCATCGGCCTTGGCCACGGTCACGGCGAACACGATCCCTACAAGGATTTCTGGGGCCCATCGATCGTTGAGGGCGCGCACAACCACATCTTGCACGCGATGCATGAGGTCCCGCATTGGGTCGGCTTCGCGCCGTTCATCGCTATGCTCGCCGGGCTTGCTCTGGCCTATGTCTACTACATGCAGTCACCCTGGCTGCCGGCGGCGACGGCGCGCGCGTTCCGCCCGCTCTACCTGTTCTTCCTCAACAAGTGGTACATCGACGAGCTGTACGATTTCATCTTGGTGCGCCCTGCCTTCGCTATTGGCCGCATGCTCTGGAAGGGGGGGGACGGCGCGCTCATCGACGGCACGATTGACGGCACGGCCGCCACCGTCGGCTGGGTTACCGGCCGCACGGTGCGCCTGCAGACCGGCTACGTCTTCCACTATGCGTATGCGATGCTGCTCGGCGTCGCAGCCATTCTCACCTACATGATTGCCGGGGGCATCGGGCGATGAACGTCTCACATATTCCGATCCTCTCGCTGGTCACGTTCCTGCCGCTGGTCGGCGCGGCGATGATTGCGTGTCTGCATCGTGACGCCGCGCGCAATGCCCGCTGGATTGCGCTGTGGGCGACGATCATCACGTTCCTCGTCTCCATGCCGATCTGGACCGGGTTCGACCGCTCCATCGCCGGCTTCCAGTTCACGGAAGAGGCCGCATGGCTCGGCACCATCAAGTACAAAATGGGCGTTGACGGCATTTCCATGCCGTTTGTCTTGCTGACCACGTTCCTGATGCCGTTGTGCATTCTGGCCAGCTGGGAAAGCATCGAGACACGCGTCAAGGAGTACATGATCGCGTTCCTGGTGCTGGAAACGCTGATGATCGGCGTGTTCTGCGCGCTCGACCTGATCCTGTTCTACCTGTTCTTCGAGGGCGTGCTGATCCCGATGTTTCTCATCATCGGCATCTGGGGCGGCAAGCGGCGCATCTACGCTAGCTTCAAGTTCTTCCTCTACACGCTGCTCGGCTCGGTGCTCATGCTCTTGGCCATCATGGCGATGTACTGGGAGGCGGGCACGACCGATATTCCGGTGCTGCTGCGACACGGTTTCCCGGTCGGCCTGCAGACCTGGGCGTGGCTCGCCTTCTTTGCCTCGTTCGCGGTGAAGATGCCGATGTGGCCGGTGCACACCTGG
>JANYHP010000378.1 GCA_025359005.1 Hyphomicrobiaceae bacterium
GGAAGATCTCTTCGAGCAGATCCTCGTCACTGCGGTCGCTCCCGTGCTGGCGAAGGTCGAGGCGCTGGCTGCTGAGCAATCGATGCCGCTCGACGACATGCTGGCAGCGCTGCACGAATATTTCCGCAAAGAGGTGTTGGCTACCAAGCGGCGCGAGGTCATCAGGCTGGTTCTGACGGAAGGCCGACGCTTTCCACGTATTGCCGAGATTTATCATCGCGAGGTGATTTCGAAGGGCTTGGCTCTGATTACGAAGATCGCACGCCGAGCCCGTAAGCGCGGCGAGCTTGCATCGGATGACCTGGCCGAGTTTCCGCATCTGATCTTCGCCCCGCTCATCATGTCGTTGCTCTGGGACGGCCTGTTCTCGAAAACGGAAGCCCTCGATGTCGGGGGATTGCTGGCGGCGCACCGGAGGGTGCTGACGGGCGCTGCCCGCACCCGACGGGCCACAGAGGCGTGATCATGGCCAAGCCTGACCCACGACTTGTTCCAGTGGCTGCCGCTGGTTTGGCGCTCTTCGCTGCTGGCTGGTGGTGGTCGCATCGGCCGGCGCCACCGGCCGATCTGGTCTTGCAGGGCAATGTGGAGATTCGCCAAGTCAATCTCGGTTTTAAGGTCGCGGGGCGGATCAGGGCGCTTGACGTCGACGAGGGCGCGGTGATTGCGGAAGGGCAGCGACTGGCTACCCTCGATGCGATCTACTTCGAGGACACCATCGCCCAACTCAAAGCGCAGCGCGACCAGCAGAGGGCCAACGTCGCCAAAATGGAGGGCGGGAACCGGCGGGAGGAAATCGCACAGGCCGAGGCAGCGGTCGCCGAGCGCGAAGCAACGGTCGCCAATGCGACAATTGTGCTTCAGCGCGCCGAGACGCTTCTGAAGACAGCGACCGGGACGCGCAAAGCCTATGACGATGCGCTCGCGGCGCATCGGCAGGCGACGGCGCAGCTGAATTCCGCGCAGCAAGGCCTCATCCTCATGAAGGCGGGATTTCGCTCAGAGGATATAGACGCTGCGCGGGCCCAGCTCGCCAACAGCGATGCCGCTCTCCAGATCGCCAGGCGTCAGCTCGCTGATGCCGAGCTGCTGGCGCCGAATGCCGGCGTCATTCTCACCCGCGTGCGTGAGGCAGGCGCAATCGTCAACGCCGGGGAGGCCGTACTCGTCCTCAGCCTCACCACGCCGGTGTGGATCAGAACCTATGTGTCCGAGATCGATCTCGGACGCGTGAAGCCCGGACAAGACGTCGTCATCAAGATCGACACCCCGGGCACAGAACCGATGAAAGGTCGGATTGGGTTCATCTCCACAACGGCGGAGTTCACGCCGAAGACAGTCGAAACGCGCGAACTGCGTACCTCACTCGTTTATCGCATGCGGATCATTGCTGACGATCCTGGCGGCACGTTGCGGCAGGGCATGCCGGTCACCGCTTCACTCGTTTCCAACGCCAATGGGCCGGATGCCAAATTCGGTGGCGGCCGCCCATGACTACTCCGTTGGTGACCATTAACGGCCTCACAAAGCGGTTCAGCGGGGCCGGCACTGCTGCAGTCGAGCGGCTGACCACCGTGATCCAACCGGGCCAGGTAACCGGTCTGGTCGGGCCTGATGGCGCGGGCAAGACCACGCTGATGCGCTTGATGGCCGCGTTGCTGACCCCGAGCGAGGGTCGCATTTCCGTCTGCGGCCTCGACACGATCGCCGAAACTTCGGCAGTGCACGATACAATCGGATATATGCCGCAGCGCTTCGGGCTCTATGAGGATCTCTCAGTGATGGAGAACCTCGTTTTGTATGCCGATCTCAAAGGCGTGGCCGGCGCCGATCGTGCACCGACCTTCCAGCGGCTGCTCACGTTCACCGATCTCGCGCGCTTCACCGACCGGCTCGCCGGCAAACTGTCAGGTGGCATGAAGCAGAAGCTCGGCCTCGCGTGCGCCATGCTCACGTCACCACGCCTTCTGCTGCTCGACGAGCCGAGCGTCGGCGTCGATCCGATCTCGCGCCGGGAACTCTGGCGCATGGTCTACGCGTTGGTCGGCGAAGGGGTCGGTGTCGTCTGGAGCACGGCCTACCTCGACGAAGCAGAGAACTGCGCCAAGGTGATCGTGCTCAATAACGGCAAGGTGCTGTTCGAAGGCGATCCGAAGGCC
>JANYHP010000391.1 GCA_025359005.1 Hyphomicrobiaceae bacterium
ATCCAGCAGCACCATCTTCGGGCCGGACATCAGCGCGCGGCCGATGGCGCACATTTGCTGCTCGCCGCCGGAGGTGTAGCCGGCCTGTGAGGTTCGCCGCTCTTTGAGACGCGGGAAATAGGCGTAGATCTTTTCGAGTTCGCGCTGCGTGCCGGCGCGGCCGTCCTTGCGCGTGAAGGCGCCGGTCAGAAGGTTTTCCTCGATCGTCAGATGGCCAAAGCAATGGCGCCCTTCCATCACCTGGATGCAGCCGCGCCGCACCAGATCGTTCGGCGTCAGCGTATCGACGCGCTCGCCTTTGAATTCTATGCGGCCCTTGGTGACTGCGCCGCGCTCCGCTTTGATCAGATTCGATATCGATTTGAGGGTCGTCGATTTGCCGGCCCCGTTGGCACCGAGCAGCGCCACGATGCCACCGGTCGGCACCTCGATCGACACGCCTTTCAACACGAGGATCACGTGGTCATAGATCGCTTCGATGTTGCGGATCGACAAGATGGGCTTCGCCGCACTGGGCGCGCCGGCCGGCTGACTTTCTGGATGTGCGGACACGTTTCTCTCCGTCGCAGCCCCGATTGGCCGCCAGTAGCGTCGCACGTTGGGTCGGCGCGCCGCAGCCCAGCGAAAAAGCGCGAAAGGCGGAGGTCGGGTCGTAGCTCACGCCGTGACCCGGCCTCCGCGCATGCTTCATTCTTCCTTGGAACAGTCGCGCGGCGTGATCTTCTTGTCGGCTGCATATTTCTCGGCCGTCGCCTTGACGATCGGGTCGAGCACCGTGCGGTCAGCCGTGTAGTAATCCGAGATCACCTTCCACGCCTTGCCGTCCCACTGGTGCACGCGCGCAAGATCCGCGCCCTGATGGTCCGCGCATGTCAGCTTCAAAGGCTTCATCATGCCTTCAAAGCCCAGCTCCTTGATGCGGTCCGCCGTCAGGTCCAGATGCTCGAAGCCCCAGCGGACCTGCTCGCCCGTCAGCGGCTTGTTGCCGTACTTCTTCTGCGCCGTGCGGATCGCCTCGGTGCCGATCATCGCGTTCAGAAGCGAGCGATTGTAGAGGACCTGGCCCTCCTTGGCCTGCGCCGCGTCGTCGCCCTTGGCAGCGCCGTTGCCTTTGGCGTAGACGAACTTCTCGATGTCGTCGTGGATCTTGGCGCGGCCCGCGCCGTGCTGCAGCATCAACGCTTTGTAGCCGATGGCACCGTCGCCTGCAGGCACCACATCAGGCTCCGCGCCAGACCACCACACACCCAGCATCTTGTCGCGCGGATAGTTGACGGCCGCCGCTTCCTTCACCGACGCGGAGTTCATGACCCCCCAGCCCCACAGCAGCACGTAATCGGGCTTATCCTGGCGGATCGACAACCACTGCGACTTTTGTTCGAGGCCGGGATGCGTGACCGGGATCAGCTTGAGTTCAAAGCCATCCTTCTTGGCGCGCGCTTCCAAGGCCGCAATCGGTTCCTTGCCATAGGGGCTGTCATGGAACACGAGGCTGATCTTCTTGCCCTTGAGCTTGTCGAAACCGCCCATTTCCTTGGCGACATGCTGGATCGCCACGTCGGCCGCCGTCCAATAGCTGCCCATGGCGATGAAGTTCCAGCCGAACACCGCGCCGTCGCGGCTGTCGGAGCGGCCGTAGCCGAGCGTCAGCAGCGGCAGCTTATCGCCGGGCGCCTTTTCCGTCAGCGCGAACGTGATGCCGGTCGAGAGCGGCGCGACATAGGCAGCCCCCGTCGGGCCCTTGCCCTTCAGGCGCTCGTAGCACTCCACGCCCTTGTCGGTCGCGTAGCCCGTCTCGCACTCTTCGTAGACGATCTTGACGCCGTTGATGCCGCCGTCGCGCTCATTCAGCATCGTGTAATAGTCCGACGTCCCGTTCGCCCACGGGATTCCGTTCGGCGCATAGGCGCCGGTCCGATAGACCAGCGCCGGGATGAACTGCTCGTTCGCCGTCTGCGCGAACGCCGCGGGCGCCAGCGCCGCGATGCCCGTCACTGCCAGAGCCGCACATAGCTTAATTCGTTTCATAGAGTTCCTCCTGAGTGTTCTCTGCGTACCGGCCGCAACCGGAATAGTGTGTGCCGGGTTTGTCGTTGTTGTCGTCCCTCCCGCCCGGCTGACGGGGAAACATCTCGTTGCGCTCAATATGGGAACGGCCACAGGCGCAGCTTTTCCTTGGCGAGCGACCAGAGCTTGGCGAAACCATGTGGCTCACGGATCAACAACGTGCAGATCAGCGCCCCGAAAATGATGAACTCGAGATGTGTCACCGTCTCAACCGAGATGTGCAGGCCAAGCGCAGATGGCACCTGGTTGAGAAAAAACGGCAACAGGAGGATGAACGCCGCGCCAAGAAACGAGCCGAGAATCGAGCCGAGCCCGCCGATGATGATCATGAACAGCAACTGGTTCGAGCGGTCGATGTTGAAGGCCAGTGGCTCCCAGCTTCCCAAGTGGACGAACGCCCACAGCGCACCCGCAACGCCGCAAAAGAACGACGAGACAGCGAAGGCTGAGAGCTTTGCGTATAGCGGCCGGATGCCCATGATTTCCGCCGCGATATCCATGTCGCGGATGGCCATCCACTGGCGGCCGAGATTGCCGCGCACCAGGTTCTTGGCGATCAGCGCGAAGGCCGTGACAAAGGTCAGCGCCAGCACATAGCGCTCCACAGGCGACTTCACGATGTAGCCGAAGAAGTTGAGTTCAGGCGCCGACACCGATCCGGACGGCTCGTAGTTGGTGAACCACTTCACGCGCAGAAACAGCCAGTCGAAGAAGAACTGCGCCGCCAGCGTCGCCACCGCCAGATAAAGCCCCTTGATGCGCAGAGATGGAATGCCGAACAAAACGCCAATCACCGCCGCCGACAGTCCGCCCAGCAGGATCGACACCACCATTGGCAGCGCCATCAGCGGCCCGAAGCCGGTTGCGAACTTGAACCCGAAATAAGCGCCGATCGCCATGAAGGCGCCTCCGCCCAGCGAGATCTGCCCGCAATAGCCCGTCAGAATATTAAGCCCGATGGCCGCCAGCGACAGCACCAGGAATGGGATCAGCACCGCCTTGAATACGTAGTCGCGACCGAACATGCCGATCTGGAAATGCGCCAGCAGCGGCACGCCGATGAACGCGAACACCAGCAGCGCGTAATACGCGATCCGGTCCTGCCGGATCGGGAACATCTGCATGTCCGCCCGGTAAGTCGCTTTGAACTGGCCTGCTTCTCTGTACAGCATTTGAACTTTTTATGTGTTGTGAGTTGGTCGTTCTTGGTTGAGCGGAGATCGTTGGCTCAGGCTCGGCTGTCGTCTGGATCGATTGCGACGGGGTGAATGAGACCATACCCCCCAACAATGTCGGATGGGCTCGACGCTGAAGCACGTCGCATCTGCGAGGTGAGCCCATAGAGTTCTTCACGAGGGAAGGCTGCCGTCAGAGCATAGACGCTCTCGACCAAGGTCATACTCATCTTCCAGACGTTGAGTTCCGTGAACGCCGCCATCGCACTTTCCAACTGAAACAACAAACTACGAACTACGAACTAAATTCGCTCAATGATCCGCTCGCCGAACAGGCCTTGCGGCCGCACCATCAGAACCGCCAGTGCGACGACGTAGGCGAACCAATATTCGATGCCACCACCCATGAACGGGCCGAGATAGACTTCCGCGAGTTTCTCGCCCGCGCCCACCATCAGCCCGCCGACGATCGCGCCCGGCACAGACGTGAAGCCGCCGATGATCAGCACCGGCAACGCTTTCAACGCCAGGAACACGATCGAGAACTGCACGCCGAGCTTGGTCCCCCACACGGTTGCAGCCACCAGCGCGACGAGGCCAGCGACCAGCCACACCACGAACCAGATCCAGGAAATCGGAATGCCCACCGACTGCGCCGCCGCGTGATCGTCGGCCACCGCACGCAGCGCGCGGCCGGTCTTGGTGTACTGAAAGAACGCGGCGAGCCCGCCGACCAGCACGCCGGCAATCAAGCCACCCCACACGTCCAGCTTGTTGACCAGCACGCCGCCGGGGAATAGCCCCTCGAAGAGAAACCATGCATCCGTCGGATAGAGTTTGAGCGGATAGACATCCGAGCCGAACACCATCTGTCCGAGGCCTTCCAGGATGAAGCCTGCGCCGATCGTCGACATGAACAGCGTCAGCCCGTCCTGATTGAGCAGCGGACCGATGATGTAGCGCTCGATGACAAACGCACACAGCGCCATCACGGCGCCCGCGAACACCAGCGCGAGCGCGATCGCGGCCCAATTCGGAAAGCCGTGCGCCACCAGCCAGTCGAGCGGGCGAACAAGCGCGAGGCCGGCCACCAGAACCATGGCGCCCTGCGCAAAATTGAACACGCCCGATGCTTTGTAAATCAGCACGAAGCCGAGCGCGACGAGGCTATACAGAACGCCGGACAGAAGCCCGCCGATCAAAACCTCGAGAAATGACCCCAGAGACGCCAAGTCCTACTCCACCCAACAATCATGCAACGCTGCAATTGGCATCTGCTCAGTGGGCAACGCCGAGATAGGCGTCGATCACCTTCTGGTCCTTCTGCACCTCATCCGGCGTGCCGTCCGCGATCTTGAGCCCGTAGTCGAGCACCACGACCCGATCGGAGATGTCCATCACCACACTAATATCGTGCTCAATGAGCGCGATCGTGGTGTTGAACGTCTCGTTCACGGTGAGGATGAAGCGGCTCATATCCTGCTTTTCCTCAAGATTCATGCCGGCCATCGGCTCGTCGAGCAGTAACAGTTCCGGCTCGGTGGCCAGCGCACGGCCGAGTTCCACGCGCTTTTGCAGCCCATAGGGCAGCTTGCCGACAAGCGACTTTCTGATCGGTGCTATCTGCAGGAAATCGATGATGCGCTCGACGACTTCGCGATGCTCGATCTCTTCGCGGATAGCGGGTCCGAAGCGCAGCCCTTGCGCAAGCAGGCCGCGCTTCATCTTCAAGGTGCGTCCGGTCATGATGTTGTCGAGCGTCGTCATGCCCTTGAACAGCGCCACGTTCTGGAACGTGCGCGCGATGCCCTGGCTGGCGGCCACATGCGGCCGCATCGCGGTGCGCTGCTCGCCCTTGAATGTGACCGTGCCTTCCTGCGGGTGATAGAACCCGTTGATGACGTTCAGCATCGACGTCTTGCCGGCGCCGTTGGGGCCGATGATGGCGCGGATCTCGCCTTTGCGGACGTCAAACGACACGCCTTTGATGGCGGTGACGCCGCCGAAGCGCATCACGACGTTTTCCACTTTGAGCAACTGCTCGCCGCTACGCCGGCTGGGCGCGGGCGCATCAGTCGCCGTGGTTGGCGGGATAATCTTGGCGGCGACGTTCATTCGGCGGCTTCCTTGACCGGCACTTGTGCGGCCCCGTGCAGCGTCATATCGACGACCTGCATATGGCCCTCGATCTTGCCTTTGCGCCCGTCCTCGAATGTCACTTCAACCGAGATATCCGCCGTCTTCGAGCCGTCGTAGAAGGCCGCCACCAACGGCGCGTAGCGATCGGCGATGAACGACCGGCGCACCTTCTGCGTCCGCGTCAGTTCGCCGTCGTCGGCGTCCAATTCCTTGTGCAGCACGATGAACCGCTTGATCTGCGACGCCGCTACCCGCGGTTCGCCGGCCAGCGACCGGTTCAATTCGTCGACGCGGCTGCGCATCAGCTCGATGACCTTCGGATGGCCCGCAAGTTCCTGGTAGCTCGCGTAAGAGATGGCGTTGCGTTCGGCCCAACTGCCGACGCTGACGAGATCGACGTTGAGAAACATCGCGACGAAGTCGCGGCCATCGCCGAAAGCCACGGCTTCCTTGATTTCGGGGTAGAACTTGACGCGGTTTTCCAGGTACTTTGGCGAGAACAATGCGCCGTTCTTCAGTTTACCGACATCTTTGGCACGATCGATGATGCAGAGATGGCCTCGGCTGTCGATAAAGCCGGCGTCACCCGTCTTCACCCAGCCGTCCGCCGTCTTGGTCGCGGCGGTGGCCTCCTCGTTCTTGTAATATTTGAGGAACACGCCGGGGCCATTGAACAATACCTCGCCGGTGTCGTCGATCTTAATTTCGCAGCCGGGACCGGGCTTGCCGACTGTTTCGGGGTAGACCTCGCCATCGGGCTGCAACGTGATGAACACGCTCGCTTCGGTCTGCCCGTACAGTTGTTTCAGGTTGATGCCGAGCGCGCGATAGAACCGAAAGAGTTCCGGACCGATTGCCTCGCCCGCGGTGTAGGCGAGGCGCAGGTTGGAGAAGCCCATTCGGTTGCGCAGCGGGCCATAGATCACCTTGTCGCCAAACCAGTAGAGCACGTGGTCCTTCAGTCCCGCCGAGCGGCCATCAAGGATCTTCTCGCCCGCCCGCGCCGCCACGGACATGAAGTATTTGTAAAGCCAGCGCTTGAATTTGCTCGCATCCTCCATGCGCACGGTCATCTGCGTGAGCATGTCTTCAAAGACGCGCGGCGGGGCAAAGAAATATGTCGGCCCGATCTCGCGGCGATCTTCCACCACCGTCGTTGCGCTTTCGGGGCACGCCACGCACAGGCCGCCCGCGTAGGCCTGCCCATACGTGAATATATGATCGCCAGCCCACGCCATCGGCAGATAGGCGATCATGGTATCGTCGGACGTGAAATGATCGAACGTGTTGGCATTGCTGCCGGAGCGGACCACGTTGTCGTGCGTCAGCATCACGCCTTTCGGCCGTCCTGTCGTGCCGGACGTGTAGAGCATGATCGAGACATCCGAGCCCTGCCCCTTGGCGATCTCATCGAGCCACCAGCGCTCACTGCCGGGATTTGCCGTCAGTTCGGCTTGGCCCATCATCTGAACGGCCTCGAAGCTGTGAAGCCTGCTGTGGTCGTAGTCCTTCAAGCCACGATCTTCGTCGTAAATCATGTGGACGAGGTGGGGCAACTGCTCGGCCACGGACAGTATCTTGTCGACCTGCTCCTGGTCTTCGACGACGGCGAAGCGCACTTCGGCATGGCTGAGGACGTAGACCATCTCGTCGGCCACCGAGTCCTGGTAGACCGGCACCGGCACACCGCCAAGGCTCTGCACAGCAGCAAACGTCCAGTAGAGGCGCGGTCGGTTCGAACCGACAATGGCGACACGATCGCCGCGCTCGAAGCCGAGCTTGCGCAGGCCGATAGCCAGGTCGCGCACCTGAGTGCGCACGTCCGCCCACGTCCAGCTTTGCCAGATGCCGAGATATTTGTGGCGGATCGCTGGCCGATCGCCGAATGCCGCAGCGTTGCGCAGCAGCAGCTTTGGCACCGTATCGAGCGGCAACGTACGCGCGACTTGAGCGGTTTCGCTCATTGACTCTGACGCTCCCCTTGACCACTGCCTCGCTGCCTGCGTGCCGTACACCCCGTCGTCACCGCGGGCGCGTGCCCGCTCGACATCGCGTCGTGGCGTTGCATTTTTTTGCATGGCGGCAGTGATCACCGCACATAGCCGCAAGTTAGGTAGCCGCAAATGGGGGCAACCTCAAGACCTCGGGGCGGACACGAAATTGCGAGTAGCACGGCAGTCCCGCGCGCTGCCGCGCCCCGAATGGCGCCAGTAAGGGCCAGTTATCACATCCTTTCGGACGTCACTCGAGGGACGCCCAATGGTGCGGCATTCGACTAAAGAGAAGGCTTGCACCCTCAAAGATCCAATGCAGATCACGTCACTCGGCGGCGCGGAGTATCGGCGACGGGGTGCGCAATTGCGCCAGCAACGCCTTCTCCCGCACCTTGACCTGGTCCACGGACTTCAGCTTCACGTGTCCGAACCCTTTGATATCCATCACGTTTGCTATCAACTGCACGGCCAGACCGTGGTTCTGCGGCTTCAGACTCTGGCCAATTTCGGCGATCAAGGCCTCATAGTCGGCGATCAACTGCCGCTCCAGGCGGCGCTCGGCGGTGTAGCCGAACACATCCCAGGCGGTGCCGCGGAACCGCTTGCCCTTGGCCAGCATGCCGAACACCGGCAGCATCCAGGCGCCGAACTTCATTTTTCTGGGCTCACCGGTGGTCTTGTCGCGGCGCGCCAGCAGCGGTGGCGCCAGATGGAATTCCAGCTTTTGGTGCGATGCAAACTGCTTGGCCAGTTCCTCTTTGAAAGCCGGGGCGGAATAGAGCCGGCCGACTTCATACTCGTCCTTGTACGCCATCAGCTTATAGAGGCCCTTGGCTGCTGACAGCGCCAGGCCGGAGCGGCCGCCCGCCTTGTCCCGTTCGACGCCGGCGAGCCCGCGCACGGTCGCCTCGAAGCGGTCGGCGTAGGCGGCGTCCTGATAGTCGGCCAGCAGCGCCTTGCGATGTGCGATGACCTCGTCCAGCGTTTCGGCCACCTTCGGCGTCAGCGCTTCCGTCGGCATCAGCGCGTCCACTGCCTTGGCGTCGACGGCGGCGAGGCGTCCGACGCGGAAAGCGTTGCGGTTCATTTCGACGGCGGCGCCATTGAGGGCGATGGCCTCCTCGATGGCCGCGGTGCCCACCGGCACGAAGCCGAGCTGACAGGCGTATCCCAACATGAACATGTTGGACGCAATGCTGTCGCCGAACAGCTTCTCGGCATAGCGCTGTGCATCCACATGATGCAGCGGTCCGCGCCGCACCCGTTCCTCGATCGATCGCGCCAACGCGCCACCCGGCAGCTTGAAGCTGGGGTTGAGCGTGAAGTGCGCGACGTTCATTTCGTGGGTGGAGAACACTACCGCCGTGCGATCAGGCTCCACCGTTTCGAGCACCTTGTTCGACGCGGTCACGACAAGGTCGCAGCCGAGAATGAGATCGGCGCCGGCCACGCCCGTGCGAATCGCATGAATATCATCCGGGCTCGGCGCAAACCGCATGTGGCAGGCGACCGCGCCGCCCTTCTGCGCCAAGCCCGCCATATCGATGGAGCCAAAACCCTTGCTCTCGATGTGTGCTGCCTGGCCAAGCACGGCCGAGATGGTGACGACGCCGGTGCCACCCACGCCCGTGACGATCATCGCGTAGGGCGTATGGCCGAGCACCGGCTGCTTCGGTTCGGGCAAAGCCGCGAGCGCCGTGGCGAGCGCATCGGCATCGGCACCGCTTTTCTTGGTCTTGACGGATGCAATTCGTGCGCCGTGCACGGTCACGAAGCTTGGGCAAAATCCGTTGACGCAGGAGAAATCCTTATTGCACGCGGATTGATCGATCATGCGCTTGGTGCCGAGCGCGGTTTCCAGCGGCGATACGGCGACGCAATTGGACTTCTTCGAGCAGTCGCCACAGCCCTCACAGACCGCCGGATTGATGAAGGCGCGCTTGTCGGGATCGGGGAACAGACCGCGCTTGCGGCGCCGCCGCTTTTCTGCCGCGCACGTCTGATCGTAGACCAGCACGGTGACGCCCGGTGTAGCCGCGAGGTCCTTCTGCACCTCCTGCAAGCGACTGCGATCGAAGATCTCGATATCCGCTGGAATGCCTGAATTGGCTGGATACTTATGGGGCTCGTCGGTGACGATGACGACTTTCGACACGCCCTCTGCGCGGACCTGGTTGACGACCATCGCCACCGAAAGATGACCATCCAGTTGCTGGCCGCCGGTCATGGCAACCGCATCGTTATAGAGGATCTTGTAAGTGATGTTGACGCCAGCAACCTTGGCAGCCCGGATCGCCAGCGAGCCTGAGTGCAGGTATGTGCCGTCGCCGAGATTCTGGAACACGTGGGGCCGCGTCGAGAACGGCGCCTCGCCGATCCAGTTGGCGCCCTCGCCGCCCATCTGCGTGAAGCTCTCGGTCGAGCGGTTCATCCATTTGGCCATGTAGTGGCAGCCGATGCCGGCGTAGGCGATCGAGCCTTCCGGCACGACGGTGGAGGAATTGTGCGGGCAGCCTGGGCAGAAATAGGGGAGCCGCGTCGCCGCCTCCGGCACATCGGGCTTGTTGCCCTTGAGGCCCTTCAACAGTGACACCTTGGCCTTTAGCGTCTCGCCCGCACCCTGGCGGATCAACCGCTCGCCGATGGCGATGGCGATCTCGTTGGGATCGAGCGCGCCTTTGGCGGGAAACAGGGGACTGCCGTGCTCGTCCTTCTTGCCGATCACATAGGCGTGGATGGTCGGCGTGCGGACGGCGGAATTGTAGAGTTCCTCTTTGACCTGCACTTCGAGCAGCGACCGCTTTTCTTCCACCACGATGATCAGATCGAGGCCGTCGGCGAATTTTTCGAGACCCTGCGTTTCCATCGGATAGGGCATCGCCACCTTGTAGAGCCGGAGGCCGAGCTTGTTGGCCTCCACCTCGTCGATGCCGAGGCTGTCCATCGCCTGGCGGACATCCAGATAGCTCTTGCCGGTGGTGATGATGCCGATCTTGGGGTTGACGCCGCCCGAGCAGATCATGCGGTCGAGCTTGTTCGCGCGTGCGTAGGCGAGAACCGCATCGCGCTTGTACTCGTGGAGGCGTGCCTCCTTGTCGGGCGCCTGATCTTCGCGGCGGATACTCAGGCCGCCGGGTGGCATCACGAAATCCTGGGGGATGACGATCGACACCCGATCGAGGCGGCCATCGACGACGGAGGTCGATTCGATATTGTCCTTGACGCACTTGAGCGAAACCCACACGCCCGCAAACCGCGACATCGCAATGCCATGCAGTCCGTAGTCGAGTATTTCCTGCACGCCAGCCGGGTTCAGAACCGGGATCATGTAGTCGACCATGGCGAATTCGGACTGGTGCGCCGAGGTCGAACTTTCACAGGTATGGTCGTCGCCCAAGAGCGCGATCACGCCGCCGTGCTGGGACGTGCCGGCGTGGTTGGCGTGGCGGAATACGTCACCGGTGCGGTCGACGCCCGGACCCTTGCCGTACCAGATGCCAAACACGCCATCGTACTTGCCTTCGCCGCGCAATTCGGCCTGCTGGGACCCCCATAACGCGGTTGCCGCGATATCCTCGTTGAGCCCCGACTGGAAGACGATGTGGTTTTTATCGCAGGTCGCCTGCGCCCGTTGGAACGCACCCTCCAGCGCGGCGATGGGTGAGCCGCGGTAGCCGGTCACGTAGCCGGCGGTGTTCAACCCCGCAGCGACATCCCGAGCGCGCTGCATGAGTGTGAGGCGGACGACGGCTTGTGTGCCGGTCAGTAACTGGTGGCCGATGTCGAGATCGAATTTATCGCTGAGGCTGGGAGCCGATTTGGCCATTGGGGGAAATCCTCACCGGTCTTCGACGGACGCCGACTTCCGGCGCCTAGTAGGTCAGGAATGCTGACAGAGTTTCGCCGGAACGGCAATTGTGTCGCAGGGGTTGCGTCTGCGCAATCTGTGCCTGTCACACGGTTGCCTGTTCGCCGGCCGCATTCGATCGACACCGATGCTGTCGGTCGAACCGATTGGATTCCTGATGCGCGGCTCGAATGATCGCAACACTATTGCGAAGATGGGCAACGGAACGCTCCAGTCATGCGATCTAAGCAACCCCGCCATTCCGAGGCTGCGCCGGCAGGGTGAACGGCGCCTGCGACACCTGAAATACCGGTGCGTGCGGCAAACGGGTCTGCTATCCACTCCCGCACGGGGACCCCACCAATGAGCGCCACCAGACAGCAAGACGCGACCAGAGATCAGCAGGAGGGCGCCTATGCCTGGGTCCGGCTCGTTGCTGCCGTGCTGATCGGCACCATCGGCGGCGTTGCCATGTGGTCGGTCGCCGTCGTTCTGCCTGCGGTGCAAGCTGAATTCGGCGTCACACGCGGCACGGCGTCGCTTCCCTACACACTCACCATGCTTGGTCTTGCGGGTGGCGGCATCCTGATGGGCCGGTTGGCCGACAAACGCGGGATCACCACACCTCTCACGCTCGGCGCGTTGATGCTCGGCATCGGCTATGTGCTCGGCGCGTACGTCCAGTCGATGTGGCAGTTCATCTTTGTACAGGGGCTGTTTATCGGCGGCCTCGGCGGCTCGTCGACGTTCGGACCGCTGGTCGCCGACATCTCGCTGTGGTTTTCCCGGCGGCGCGGCATGGCGGTCGCCTTGGTTGCCAGCGGCAACTATCTCGCCGGCGCCGTCTGGCCACCGCTGCTGACGGCGGCCATTGAAGCCTATGGCTGGCGCCAGACTTATATCGGCATCGGTGCGTTCAGCGTCGTGACGATCCTGCCGCTGATCTTGTTGATGCGCCGCCCGCCGCCGCCGCAGGCCGCACCGCAACTTGGCGCGCCGGTGCTGTCCGCCGCGCAAGGCGCCCGCCCGCTCGGCTTCAAGCCGGGCTCGCTGCAAGCCCTCTTGATGCTCGCCGGCATCGCCTGCTGCGTCGGCATGTCGATGCCGCAAGTGCACCTCGTGGCCTATTGCGGCGATCTCGGCTACGGCGCCAAGGCCGGCGCGCAGATGCTGTCGCTGATGTTCGTCGGCGGCGTTGTTTCGCGGCTCATCTCGGGTGTGCTGTCCGACCGCCTGGGCGGCCTCTACGCGCTGGCCATCGGCTCCAGCCTGCAAGCCTTGATGCTGACCCTGTTTCTGCCCTTCGACAGCTTGTCGGCGCTGTACGTCATCGCCGGACTTTTCGGCCTGTCCCAGGGCGGTATCGTGCCGAGCTATGCCATCATCGTGCGCGAACTTTATCCAGCCGCCGAAGCCGGTACGCGGGTCAGCGCTGTGCTGATGTCGACGGTTGCGGGCATGGCTGTGGGCGGCTGGCTGTCGGGCATCATCTACGATCTGAGCGGCGGCTACTTCGCGGCCTTCCTCAACGGTATCGCGTGGAATCTGCTCAATGTCGTGATCGCGCTCGAACTGATCAGGCGCAGCACGGCCAGCAGGCGTGCCACCATGGTGGCTGCGTAGGCGGCCGGTGTTCGTGGCGACGTAGGTCGCGCAAATATTAATCCTTAAACTTGAATTCCATGCCAAAGCTTTAGCCGAAGTGCGATCGACGAGGATGGGGCTCGTCCGTGGACGGCAATTGGATCACGCGTCATGTTCAATCAATCTTGCTGCCGTGAGGCCTTGCGCCATGTGCGCACTCCATCAGCCCGAGTTCGTTGCACGAGTGCCGTGCTCGCTGCCCTTATAACCGTCGCTGTCGCGACACGCGCTCACGCCGCGACGCCGACCGACGCCCAGGTAACCACTCAGAGCAACACCATCCCGGTCCCCGCCCCGAGCCCGGCCCAAGTCGCAACCACGCCCATGACGCCCGGACCGGTACTGCCAGCCGGCAAGCCCGCGGATATGACAATGAGCGGATTTCTGGACCGGCTGATGGCCGCTGAATCCGGCGGGCGCGACGATGCCCGCAACCCGCGTTCGACGGCCGTCGGACCCTACCAATTCATAGAGAGCACCTGGCTCGATCTGGCGCGCCGCATCTTTTCGACTGAGACGCAGGCGATGACGCCGCTGCAGATCCTGGCGCTAAGGACCGACCGCGCCTTCGCACGGCGCGCAGCCGATGCCTACACCAAGGACAACGCGGCAGCCCTCAAGGCGGCCGGGATCGAGCCGACGTTCCCTCATCTGCGCCTTGGTTTCCTGCTTGGGCCGCAGGGCGCGATCCGCGTGCTGCAAGCGCCCGCCGCCACGCGTGTTACGTTGCTGCTCGGCCCAGCCGTCGCGCGCGCAAATCCATTCCTCTATGGCCTGACGGTCGAGGGGCTGGTCGCCCGCGCCGCACGCGATCTCGCCGTGCCGGCAACAACGCTGGCCGGCCTGGCCGCCGGCGACATCCCGTCGGCCGCGCGCGGTGCCGGCAAACCCCGTCCGCGCGTCGTCGTGCGCTGCAACCTCGACCTTCCCGCATGCCGCCGTTGGCAGACCTTGGCGCTCGCGCGGCTGCCCACCGGCAAATCCATCCGCGCCAAGCAGCAGACCGCGGCCCGCCGCTGATCGCTAAGAGACGCTGCCACCGGCCCTCAAAGCTGCAATTTCAGCCGTGCTGAAACCGCCGTCGCGGAGAATGTCGTCAGTGTGCTCGCCGAGTTGCGGTGCGCGAACAGCTGCCGGCACGGTCACACCGGCGATGCCAAACGGCACCGCCAAACCCCACGGCATGCCAGGGACATCTGTTGCCACCACCGCGCCGCTGGCGCGGGCCTGGACATCCTCGGGCAAATCCTGAAGCCGGCCGATGAGCCCGACGGGGATACCGTGCCTTGCTAGTCGTTCCCGCCAGTACGCCCAATCCTGCAGTGCGATGATGGGATCAATCACCGCGACCAATGCCGCGGCATTCTTGCGTCGCGTCAACTGATCGGCAAAGCGTGCGTCTGCCGGCAAATCCGGCCGGTCGATGGCCGCGCAGAACGGCCCCCAGCCCTTGTCCTCAAGGACGACCGTCAGCTGCATCCAACGGTCGTCGCGCGTTCGATATGGGTTAGTCAACGCATTGCGTGGCCGGTCCCGCGGCGGACGCGACGGCAACACGCTGCCGAGCAGCGCCGCCTGCGCGCCGACACCATTGGACCACAGACCGTTGGCCAAAAGCGAACTGGAGACCAGTGTGCCAGCGCCCGTTTTCTCGCGCATGAACAGCGCCATCATGATGGCGCCAAACAGTGACAGGCCCGACGCCCGATCACCTTGCCCGGGCATCGCCACGCCCGGCGGCTGGCCATCATACCGGTTGGCGTCGAGCAAACCGGAGCGCGCGAAGTATGCCGTCGAGTCAAAGCCGATCTGGTCCTTATCAGGGCCCTCTTCACCATAGCCCGTGAACGACGCATAGATCAGGCGCTTATTAAGGGCCGATACGTGGTCGTAGCCCATTTTGAGACGCGCGCGCACGACGAGCGGATAGTTGGTGATCAGCACATCGGCACGCTCGATCAAGCGGTAGAGCGTCCCCTGACCCGCTACCGTCTGGAGATCGATGGCGATCGAACGCTTGCCGCGGCTGTCCATCTCCCAGGGATAATTTACGTCGCTCGGCGGATAGCTGGCGAGTTGGCGCATGTGGCGGTTGGGATCACCCCGGCCCGGCGGCTCGACCTTGATCACGTCGGCGCCGTAGTCGGCCATCGCCGTCGCCGCCACTGGCGCGGCGATAAACGAGGCGACGTCCAGGACTTTCAAGCCAGCGAGCGGCAACGACTGGGGCGACGGGACTTCTGACATCGGGGCATGACCTCGGCCGGTGACGATCTGCGGACCGTTGACCGGCCGGCTGCAGTGGTCAAGGGGGCTGGCAGGGGCCACCCGCTGCGCGGAATTGCCGACCACTATCGCGCGTTACCGCCGATGAACGAAGTCTGCACGGCGGGTTCAGGTCCCATTGGGTCCGCGCCAACTATATCTCTAAGCACAATAACTGATCCAACCGGCCGCCGATCAATCGGCCACATTCAAGGGACGCCACCCGCCATGACCGCCCGCACCACCAAAACCCTCGTTGCCGCCATCACCGGCTTGGTGCTGGTTTCGGGCGCAGCCCTCGCCGGCCGTGACGACACGATCGACGCCAACCGCGACGTCCTGCGCCAGCGCATCGAGCAGGGCCGCTACAACGGCCAACTCACTCGCCGCGAATACCGCGACTTGAACGCCGAGCAGGCCAAGATCAACGCCGATATCGCCCGCGCAGAAGCCGACGGCCGCGTGACCAAGCGCGAATTCAACAAGATCCATGACGAACAGATCGCCGCCTACCGCAACGTCAAGGCAGACAGCACCAACGGCCAAGTGTCCTGGTGGCGCCGCTGGATGTACCAGACCAGGAACTGAACGGCCCAGTCTCTCATTGCCACTTGCGAAGGCCGCCACGATCGGGCGGCCTTTTTTGCAGGTCAATCCGGCAGCGACTTGCGAAGGCTGGCCAGCCAGGCCGCGGACGGCTGCACCCACACGCGCGACGGTTTTGCCGGTCCTTCGACCGCTTCCACGGCGTTGCGCTCGTCGAGTTTGGTATCCTCGTGCGCGGCCTCTTGCGCCGTCATGACGACCTCTTGCGGCGCGGGTGCTGCGACGACACGTTGCGGCCCCGTCGTGCCAAAGAATGGCACCAGCGCGACCTTGGTGCCGGCGACTTTTTCCCGGACGAGACGGGTCACCTGCGGCTCAAACTGGGCGACCAGATCCGGGCGGGGTGCCAACGTCGCCTTCGGCACCAGATGCACGACCTTGTAACCGCGCTCGGCAAGTGCCCGCAGAATGTCCGGCAGAGCCTTGGCCGTCGCGGTCTTGATGTCGTGGAACAGTATGATCCCGCCCCGCGCCGCCTCGACTTTCGCAAGTGTTTCGCGCGTCAACCGCGCTGGATCATGGATGAAGCTGTCGTTGGAGACGACATCGACCGTGATCGAGGCGACATGACGGGCCGCCAGATGCGCGACCAGGGTCGGGGTGTCGCTCAAGCCCGGAAACCTGAAAAATGGTGCGATCGGCCGGCCGGCTGCAGCCGTCACGGCCGCAAAGCCACGTTCCATTTCGGATCTGGCTGCGTCCGCGCTAAGGCGCTTCAGGTTCAACGGATGCGACCACGTATGGCTGCCGACCGTGTGCCCGCGCTCCAGAACTTCCCGGACAACGCTCGGATAGGCCACCGCCATCTTGCCGACGGAGAAAAACGTCGCACGGGCGCAATAGGTCTCCAAGGTCGCAAGGATCGAGCGGGTAATCCACGGCATCGGCCCGTCGTCGAATGTCAATACGACCTCGCCGGGTAGCAAAAACTGCGGTTCGTGCGGCAGCTTGGTCAACTTGCCAAGAACCGGCCCGGTGTAAGTATCGACCTCCAGCACGCGCGAGACCGAGAGCTTGCGCCGATCAGACCGGCTATCGGCGCAGGCTGCGATGGCTTCGACAGATGTGCCGACGCTCATTGTTGCGAGTGTGCAAACTGCGAGTATTCCGCCAAGCCAACGGGCCGCACAGTTGGGCCGCGGCCGCAATGCGGTCGGCGAGCGACGCAGGCGATCGTCATTCCGAAACTTCGACATAGCGTCCACATGATGCCTGATCATGGCCGATCCGAAAACCGACTTGAGCACGCAAGCCTTAACACACCGCAAGGCATCGTCACTTCCTAGCCTGTCTCGGGCTGTTCACGATACCACCCGGGGAACCCACTCAACGGTTGAAAACCTTGTCGCGCCAATCTTCTGCCGGAACCTGCCGCGACGAACGAGGCAATGCTGCCGCAGCGGGGAACGGCCCACCAAGCCCAGGTACCACACCCAGGGCAGGCGTTGCATTGGGGGGGGCTTGAGGCAACAGGGCAGGCGACGCACCGGCAACCTGCTGCGGCATCGGAGCTGGCGTGCCGACTGGACGCGCAGTCGGCGCCTGCGGTGCGATCGCCGCGAAACCTTGCGACTTCGGCACCGTCGCGGCGCCTCCGAGAACTGTCGGGCTAGCGGCAGCCCAGGTCACGCTGCGCCTGGCCAGCGGCTGGCTGGCCGCTGCCATCTGCTTGCGGGCATGGGCGTCGCGCGCGACGGCGTCGAATTCGGGCAGCGTCGTTACCATCGCCTTTGGCTTTAGGTGGACAACCTTGTAGCCCTTCTCACGTAACGCATCGAGCAATCCGGGAAGGGCGTGCGCGGTCGCGGGTTGAATATCATGAAACAGCAGGATGCCTTTGCCAGCCGCCGCCAACTGCGCCAAAATCTCGTGATGGACAGCGGGCGCGCTCTTTGATTTGTAGTCCAGGCTGTCGATCTCGATGGAAAAAATGCCCAGCTGGCGCGTCTGGGTATAGCCCAGCATCGCTTTCGTATCGGCAAGGAAGGGGAACCGGAAAAACGGCGCGATGGGCTGGCCGGCTGCCGCTGCAACAGCGCTGAAGCCAAGTTCGATTTCCTGGCGAGCCTTCAACGGCGTAGATTTGCGCAGGTTGGCATGACTGAA
>JANYHP010000436.1 GCA_025359005.1 Hyphomicrobiaceae bacterium
CAAACAATAGGTTTTCGTGTCTTAGTTGACCAGGTCGTGACGTGCACCTAGGCCGGCCTCGGTCGCAGGATAATTTTGGCAGCGGCCGTCTTGCCGGCGTCTATGGCCTCGAAAGCGGCTGCGCCGTCGCACAGCGCGCGCTCCTCGAACCAATCGAGTGCACCAAGTTGACCAGACGCCAGCGCAGCGACTGTCTCACGGAAATCGACCATCGTGTAGCAGTAGCTGCCAACGAACGTGACTTCCCGGAGCGTCAACTTGCGCACGTCGACACCACCGCTGCCGGGCAACAATCCGATATGGACGATCACGCCGCCGGGTTTCACCAATAGGCATGCCGCTTCGCGCGTCCTGCCTGCCCCCACAGCGTCGACGACGAGGTCGATTGTGCTGTCCTTGGGTTCCCTGGTTGATCCCGGCGCATAAGCGTCGAAGGGGCCTGACGTCGAAACCGTGCCACGTCGGGCAGCATTGGGTTCGGCGACATGTATCCGGCTGCAGCCCGACATTGCCAATACCAGCGCCGACGCCAACCCAATCGCACCACCTCCGAGCACGACAGCCGTCAGGCTCGACGCCGGCCGAGCCGAGGCTTTCAACCCGATGTGCACGGCATGATAAGAAACCGCGACAGGCTCCGCGAGCGCAGCCTTGACGATGTCGAAGCCATGCGGAACTTCGACCAGGTTCTGCTCCGGAATACATACAAACTCTGCAAACGCCCCCGGGCGCGGCATCATCGAGATGATCTGGCGAGAGCTACAAAGGTTCGAGTGTCCATCGATGCAGAAGGCACACGCACCACAAGTCACGAGCGGATTGACTGTCACCCGTCGGCCTGACAAGCGACCGGTCATCGCGACGCCTGCTGCTTCATGGCCGAGGATCAACGGCGCCGGCCGCCGGTCGTCGTGTCCGTGATAGGCATGCATGTCGGAGCCGCAGATGCCAACCGCGTCGACCCTGACCACAACCTCGTCATTGCGGGGCACAGCATCGGGTTCGTCGCGGAATGACAGCGACAGGGGGCCTGTGTAAACAAGCGCTTTCATGAGGTGCTCATTTGGCAGTGAACCCGCCATCCACGTTGATCGTTTGTCCGGTGATGTAGGCAGACGCCTCGCTCGCGAGGAATACGGTGATGCCGTGAAGATCGGCGAGGGCTCCGTTGCGGCCGATTGCGGTTTGTGACGCGTTCTTTGCGGCGCGCTCCGGATCGTCGAAGACCGGTGCCGTCAGCGGCGTGGGAAAAAATCCCGGTGCAATCGCATTGCACGTGATGCCGTGCCGCGACCATTCTTCAGCGATCGCCCGCGTCAGCTGCACGATGCCGCCCTTGCCGGCACCATAAGGTGCGCTGTTCGGAAAGGCCCGCGTGGATTGCAGCGAAGCCAGATTGATGATCCGCCCCCACCGTCGCCCGCGCATCGCGGGCGCAAGCTTCTGGGTCAGGAAAAAAGGCGCGGCCAGATGCAGCTTGAGATGAAGGTCGAAGGCCGCCGGCGTAACGTCGGGAAACGGTTGCCGCAGGTTCACGCCAGCCGCATTGACGAGAATGTCGATGGAAAGGCCATGAGCGGTAAATTCATGAGCGGTCAATTTCTGCGTCATGTCATCGATAGCGCCCGCTTGCGTCAGATCGCAGGCCAAGGGCGAGGCCACCACCTCCTCTGATGAGAGCGAGGCCACGGCTTGCTCAAGCTCTTGCGCGCGCCGCGCGACCAGAATGATGCGGGCTCCTGCCAAACCCAAGGCACGCGCCATCGCCAAGCCGATGCCGGAGTTGCCGCCGGTAACGAGCGCTGTGCGGCCTTTGAGATCGAACAAATGCGATAAGTGGCTCATCTCTGTCTTTCCGACTACGACACCGGTTCGCCGAGGTCGAAGTTGTGACCCGGAAAGTATTTCGACATTCGATCGTCCGCCGTGCGCGCATGGGCTTCCATACCTTCGAGGCGCGAGATGCGAGCTGTGATCTGCGCGACGCTCTTGCAGGCCTCGCGGTTCATGCGCTGCCAGGTGAGTGGCTTCAAAAATTTGTGCACCGAAAGCCCTGCCGAATAGCGAGCGGCAAATTTCGTCGGCAGGATGTGGTTGGGCCCGGACGCCTTGTCGCCGAATGCAACTGTCGTCTCCTCGCCGAGGAACAGAGAGCCGTAGTTGGAAAGATTCTCAAGCCACCATTCGAGATCCTTTGCGTGCACCTCGAGGTGCTCGGAGGCGTAGCGGTCAGAGACCTCGACCAGTTCTTCGCGGCTTGAACCTATGATGACCTCTCCATAGTCGCGCCAGGCTGCGGTTGACGCATCGCGCGCGGTCGGAGGCAGGGTCGCGATAAAGGTTGGCACCAAGTGCATGACCTTTTCGGCCAGTGCCCGCGAGCTGGTGAACAGCCATGCCGGGCTTTCATGCCCATGCTCGCACTGCCCGACGAGGTCCGATGCCACGATTGCCGGATCGGCGCTTTCGTCGGCGATGACGGCCACTTCGGATGGTCCGGCGAAGACGTCTATGCCGACCTTGCCGAACAGCATGCGTTTGGCTTCGGCCACGAACTTGTTTCCCGGCCCCACAATAATGTCCGCCGGCTGACCACTGAATAGGCCAAAGGCCATGGCGGCAACGGCTTGCACGCCGCCGAGTGTCATGACGACATCAGCACCGGCAATTTTCATCGCGTAGAGTACATAGGGGTGAATGCCCTCGCCCTTGAACGGTGTCGAGCAGGCGACCACGGTCTTGACGCCGGCGGCCTTGGCGGTTGCAATCGACATGTAGGCCGATGCGATGTGCGCGTAACGCCCGGTCGGCACGTAACAGCCCGCGACGTTGCACGGCACGAGCTTCTGCCCGGCAATCAAACCAGGGGCTAGCTCGACGGAAAAATCCCGCACTGAATTCCGCTGCGCCAGAGCGAACTCACGGACCTTAGCTGTGGCATATTCAATGTCGCGTTTGATGGCAGTCGGCACATCAGCGGCACGGCGCTCGATTTCAGCTCGGGATACCAGAATATCACCGGACCACCTGTCGAGCTTTAGCGCGTAATCGCGTACGGCTTGTTCGCCACGCTTTTCGATGTCACCGAGCATCTGGGAGACCACCTGCTGCGCCGTGCTCGTCTCGGTCTCAGGTGTCTTGTTTGCCCGCTTGAGATAAGTTGGCGCCATGCCTAATCTCCACTTTCATGTCTGACAATTCGCAGATCGGATGCCCACCACCCGATCATTGCAAACGGCACCCAGGCGATCGGCGCGATGAATCGCAGGGCATCGAAAATCGGCGTCACGACATCGTCAAGCCAGCGGAACCACCCCATCATCAATCCGAGCAGGATACCAATTGCGATTGCCAGACCAAACCCCATCCCATAGCGGCCCAGGCTGGAGGCGAGATGCTGCGGCAGCGTAAAGCCGGCGAACGAATTCGTCAGAAGATGGGCGAAACGGGCAATCATCTCCCAGGGCGCGGGCAGGAAGCTGCGCGGCACGTAGCCGCTCGCAGCGATACCGCTCCACAGACCAAGGAATGCGAGCAGCCCGACGCCGCCGAGCATGACTGTCTCGGAGCGCGCAATCGGCAGTCGCGGATCAAGGCGCATCTTTCATCTCCGAACCACGAGCCAAGGCAACGCGCGCTCTTCGATCGCCTCCAGCAACCTGGTCGTACTCCAGCCGAGAATGGCGACCCAGATCATCGCGACAAGGATCATGCCCGGATAAAGATCCTGTTGTGCGACATTGAGAATGCGACCGAGGCCAGCGATCGCGCCGACCAGTTCGGCAGCGACCAGCGTTGTCCAGGAGGCTTGCAGCGCCAGGCGCAGCCCGGTGAAAATCGATGGCAGCGCGGCGGGCACCAGGACTTCCAGCACCAGCGCCGCGCGCGGCGTGCCGAGCATCCGCGCCGCCTCGATGATGGGCGAACTGATGTTGCGAACCCCGGCATGGGTATTGATCACGGTCGGCACGAAGGCGGCAAAGAAGATCACCATGACTTTTGCGGAGTCGCCGAGGCCAAGCCAAAGGATCGCGAGCGGAATCCACGCCAGCGGGGGCACGGGACGGACGAGCAGGAAAATCGGATTGATTAGCGCCTCGGCCCGGCTGCTCCAACCCATCAGCAGGCCGAGCGGCACGCCGAGGGAGATCGCGAACAGGAAGCCCATCGCAACAAGCCTGAGGCTGTGCAGGATGTGAATGTGCAGTCGTCCATTGGCGTAACCCTTGATCACGACCTGTTTGGCCGCGAGCCAAACATCGTCAGGCGACGGAAAGCGCCCCGTGTCGATTGTGCCCGTGACCATGGTGAGCACGTACCAGGTTGCCAGCAAAACGCCGATTGTCGCCAGGCCGATCAGGCTCCGTCTACTCACGAGCGCTCCTCCCGGGGATGCTCAGGTTGGGCCAGCTTTGCGCGGGCTCCAGTTTTTGAAAGCGTTTTCAAAGTTACATCATGCCCTAAAGCTGAAAGTCAAGGAGAAAGGAAAAAATCACAAAATATGGCGCCAAAGCGACGCTTAACTGACGTTTTTTATTCGACGCTTTATGAATTGCATGTTCTTGAAAGCGTTCTCATTAAGTGCCATGATCATCTCATGCAGGAGAGGAACCGGCCGACCATCTTCGATGTTGCTAATCGAGCGGGCGTATCGCCTGCCACTGTCTCACGCGTGCTCTCGCAACCCAGTATCGTACGCTCAGAAAAGCAAAAGCGGGTGAACGACGCGATCTTGGCGCTCGGCTACGTCCGCGATGGCACCGCACGGGCACTTGTCTCAGGCAACACGGGTGCAGTCGGCGTTGTGGTTCCAACGATCGACAATGCAATCTTTTCCCGCGCGATCCAGGCGCTGCAGCGAACCTTGTCGGAGGCAGGCTACCGACTTTTGGTCGCCTCGCACGAATACAGCACCTCGACCGAGGTCGTCGCGGCGCGATCACTCATCGAACACGGTATCGATGCGTTGGTCCTGGTCGGTATCGACCACGCCCCCGAACTGTGGACACTGGTCGACAACTCGCCGCTCCCGCTGGTTCTGACCTGGTCGATTGCGGAGGGGCGCGATTGCGTCGGCTTCGACAACCGACACGCGGGGCGAATCGCAACGGAGCATCTGTTGTCGCTCGGCCATCGCACATTTGGTATAATCTCTGGCACCTTGCAGCACAACGACCGGGCGGCAGCGCGTATCGCGGGCGTGAGAGATGCTCTGGCTGATGCCGGGCTCGGCATTCCGGATTGGCGCATCTCGCAGCAGTCGTTCAGTCTGGCCGGCGGACGCGCTGGCCTTGCAGCACTGCTTTCGGTGGAGTTGCCTCCGACCGCTGTCATCGGCGGAAACGATCTGCTTGCGGCGGGTGCTCTGTTCGAGGCGCAGTCGCGCGGCATTCGCGTGCCCGGGCAGTTGTCGATCATCGGCATGGACAATCTGGAACTCTCGGAGCACGTCACGCCGGCGCTCAGCACCGTCAACTTGCCGACTGCTGAACTCGGCCGACGGGCGGCGGAACTCGTTCTGGCTCGCTTGGTCGGGGCGGGAGAGCCCAGAGCGGTTCAATTGCCGATCGACCTGATCGTACGAGCATCAACGGGCCGGCCCAAAAAAACCTAGCGACCTGCTGCAATTCCGCAATATCCCTTTAAGCGGACATAGTTGGAAGTGGTTCTTTCCACTCCGATCATAGTTCGAACGAGGGCGCTTCCATCGCAAGAACCCCCATACCTACTTCCAGGGCGCTGGTCGTGAATAATGTTGAAGTCTCCCCCCAGGCTGCGGCGAGCACGCGCCTCGCACTCTGGGCGTTGTCCCGGCGACTGGGGGGCAACGTGCCCCAGCAGACTTCCGACATCCTCGTCCGTCACGGCCATCCCCGCGCCCATTGCCTTGCGAAAAATCGTGGCCTTGCGAAAAATCGTGCCCCAAACACGATGGGCGAACAGCGCCTTAAGCAAAAGCGACGAATCGTCATGAAGTTTTAACAATTGCAGCGTACACAATGGCGCATGAAGGGTCGCACCGCGGACCTCTGCCGGCATCGTCGGCGAGAGGTTCTCTGGCAGCGGCCCTTTATAGGTTTCGGAACGCGCTCCGCGATCACTCCGGCATGCGGCGAACAGCGGTGGTCCCTCCCCCATGCTGCGGACCGCACATGGCCTGTCGTCGTCCCTCAGTCGGCCGCCAAATGGCTGAATTCGGCGATCACGCGGGTGTAAACGTCGCGCTTGAAGGGCACGATCAGGCGCGGCAGGTCGGCCATGGGCGCCCACCGCCAGGCGACGAACTCGCGCGGATGGCCGGGTGGTTCCAGATTGATCTCGTCGTCATCGCCAGTGAAGCGAACGGCGAACCAGCGCTGCATCTGTCCGCGAAATTTGCCGCCCCACAGATTGCCGAGTAATTCCGGCGGCAGGTCATAGGGGTACCATTCGGTGCTTTCAGCCAGGATGGTGGCGGAGCGCACGCCGGTCTCCTCATACAACTCGCGCAAAGCCGCAGCCGTCGGTGCCTCCCCCTCGTCGATGCCACCTTGGGGCATCTGCCAGAAGTTGGAGAGATGGCCCTGGTTGGGTGAATTGACCCGCCGACCAACCCACACGTCGTGGCGGCTGTTGAGCAGCATCACACCGACGCAGGGGCGATACGGCAAGCTGGCTGGGTCGATGGGCATGGGGGCTCCGAGTGCTGGCGAACGAAACGACATTGGGCGCCCGATGGCGCCCAATGGAAAGATCTTGTTTGCGACGGCGCCGTTACTGCTTCTTTTCATCCGACTTTTTCTCGTCTGGCTTGACTTCGGCCGTCGGCGTTTCGATCGGCTTCGGCGGCGCCTGCACTTCCCCGCGCAGGAATCTCAGCGCAAATTGCAGCTGCTGGTCTTTCTCCGGTTCACGCGGCACGTATGCCGACGAGCCCGACTCTTCCTTTTTGTCCTTGGGCGCATCCGCACCCTTCAGATGCCCCGGCAGGCTCGCTTCGCCGCGGGGCTTTTCCGGCGTCTTCGGACGCAACTCTGGCGGCAGCTCGTTCTCGATCAGGATATCGGGGTCGATCCCCTTGGCCTGGATCGAGCGACCCGATGGCGTGTAGTAGCGCGCCGTCGTCAGCCGCAGCGCCCCGTTCTGGCCGAGCGGTATGATCGTCTGCACGCTGCCCTTGCCGAACGAGCGCGTGCCGATGATGGTCGCGCGCTTGTGGTCTTGCAAAGCGCCGGCCACGATTTCCGACGCCGACGCCGAGCCGCCGTTGATCAGCACCACGATCGGCTTGCCGTCGGAGATATCACCGGGCCGCGCATTGGCCCGCTGCGTTTCTTCCAGATTACGGCCCTTGGTCAGCACGATCGCGCCCTTCTCCAGAAAGTCGTCGGAGACCGCGATGGCCTGATCGAGCAAACCGCCCGGATCGTTCCGGAGGTCGACGATGAATGCGCGCGGCTGCTTGTCTCCAAGCTGCTTCTTGAGCGCGTCGACCTGCTTGACGAGGCTTGAATGCGTTTGCTCGTTGAAGGTCGAGAGCTTGGTGTAGATGATGTCGCCCTCGAGCCGCGACCGCACGGCCTGCACGCGAATGGTGTCGCGCACCACTTTGATGTCGAACGGTTCGTCGCGGCCCTTGCGCACGATCGTCAGATTGATCGGCGTGTTGACAAGGCCGCGCATCTTCTCGACGGCCTGCTCGAGCGTCAGGCCCTGGATCTGCTCGCCATCCAGATGGGTGATGAGGTCGTTAGACTGCACACCCGCCTTGGCCGCCGGCGTCTCGTCCATCGGCGAGACGACCTTGATGACACCGTTCTCCATCGTCACTTCGATGCCGAGGCCGCCGAACTCGCCGCGCGTCTGCACCTGCATGTCCTTGAAGCTTTTCGGCGTCATGTAGGACGAGTGCGGGTCGAGCGAGGCGAGCATGCCGTTGATGGCCGCCTCGATCAGCTTGGTGTCGTCCGGCTTCTCGACGTAGTCGTTGCGGACACGTTCGAGCACGTCACCGAACAGGTCAAGCTGACGGTAGATCTCGTTGTTGGGCGAGGTTGCGGAATAGCTCTGCGAGATATTGAACACGGTGCTCGCGCCGGCCAGGCCCGCCATACTCATGAAAGTCCAGAAGGCGATGTCTGTCTTGCGGGTCATCCTGCAACCTTTCGCGCGGTTTCTGCCCACCAGGGCCCGGGATCGAGGGGGCGCTGATTCTTTCGGAATTCGATGTAAAGTACCGGAGCAGTCTCTTGTGTCTTTGTCGAGGCGGTCTTCGGCGCGGCGACCATCACGCCCACAGGTTCGCCGGCCAGAACGAAGTCACCCACCTGTACCGAGATCTGCGACAGTCCTGCAAGCAGAACATGATAGCCGCCGCCGCCATTGATGATCAAGATCTGGCCATAGCTGCGGAATTCCCCGGCATACGTGATCCAGCCGTCGTTGGGCGACACCACCTGCGCGCCGGGCCGCGTCTCGATCACAATGCCATCGGCATGGCCCGATTGGGTCCGGTCGCCGAAGTTCTGGATCTGGCGGCCCGATGCCGGCAGCAGCAGGCGGCCCTTGGCCTGCTCGAAGGGAATGGCTGGTTGGATGCGGCCAGGCGCGGCCATGGCCAGCCGGTCTCCCGGCTGCAAGGTGATCGACGGTCGCACGTCCTCGGGGGGCTTGCCGAGGCTCGCAACCTTTTTCGGCGGCGCAGCCGGTTGCGGCGTGGGCACCCCTGCCTCGGCCGAAGCGACCGGCGGTGTCGCGGGCGGCGAGACCGGGCCGGTGTCGGGCGCCGCTGGTGGGGTTCCACCCTGGGCTGCGGCTTGCACGGCTGCCAGTTGCCGCTAATAGGC
>JANYHP010000375.1 GCA_025359005.1 Hyphomicrobiaceae bacterium
TACCATTTTTAGCAGGCGCCGTGGTTATCGCGAGTTGCGCACTCTCCAACGGCGGGAACCGTAGAGCCGCTAAATCAGGACTATAGTCGCCGCCAGCGTTTGCTTTTAGTGTCACGGCTGCTTGCGTCGAAGCGCCGTCAATGTGTAGCAGCAGACGGCCCCGGCTTTGTGCATCGATAACTAGTCCATGCAACGCAAGTACATAGTCAGCGAGGGCACCGAAACGGGCCTCCAAATTGGCCTGTGGCGATCGCTCAAGGGCGTTGATGCGAGCTGTCAGGGCAGCCCCGCCATCGGCCCCGAACGTGCGCCGAGCAAGGCCCCGATGAGTTTCTCCGTCGGCGCCAACAGTCAATGGTGCGATGTCAGCGGTGACCCTGCCTTCGCGGACAGCCCGATTGATGCCCTTTACGGCAGCCCACACGTCGGGCGTGGCCGGGTCGTCGGAATGAGCTGCAATAAACTTCCGGTACACTTCGCCAGCAAGTGCGACGGTCTGCTTGTGAGTGAGCACGATAGGACCAGAACGCACGTTAGCGAGAAGGGCTTCAACAGTCGCTGACGCCAGGCCGTTCCGGGCCTTCGCCGTGGCAGGATCGCGAGTCCGCAGCGAGAAGGTGACTTCGGTAGAGCCAACGGTTGCGTGAGCGGTGAAGGCCGGGTCATTGCCGGAAGCCGGAAAGGCCACGACCACCTTTGTCCCGACAGCCCGTCCAATGAGGCCGCGCGGAAGCTTTTTGCGATACTGATGGACGGTCGAATTCGATCGCGTGGTCGGGCGGGACATCTTGAGAACTGCCATGGCGGTGTAGCACTCTGGTGTAGCAGTCACACCAGAGAAGCCCTTGCCAAGTATGGCAGTTCAATCTTATCAACGAGTTACGATGGTGCTGCGAGAGAGGATTGAACTCTCGACCTCACCCTTACCAAGGGTGTGCTCTACCACTGAGCTACCGCAGCGAACCTGTGCCGTCCGGACCAAACCGCCGGACAGAATTTTGGGGCAGTTTCCGGCGTCGCAGCCAGACTTCCGGCGCCTGCACGGCGAACGATAGTCGGCTGTGCCAGCAACCGGGGCCAAGTCACAAACCGGGATCTCCCTAACGCAGTCGCTGCTGCTTCGCAACCGGGTTTGTGATCAGGGTGATTCAATTCACCGCATAGGTTCCTGCTGCGAGCAGGGTTCTTAGGGGTCCTGACATCGGGGGACCTGTTGAACACGCAGACACTTTTCGAGGCGCTCGCCGCGATGCCGGACCACCGAACCAAGAAGGGTCGTCGGGTTCCGTTGGCCGCGATTGTCACGATTGCACTGACAGCCATGCTCTCGGGTGCCAACGATCTGCTGGAGATTGCCCGCTGGGGTCGACGCTCGATCCCGGTGGCTCTGCAGGCTTTGTGTGTCGACAAGAAGCGCAAACAGGCGTCTTGTCACGCCGGATATCATCATGTTTTTAATCTATTTCAGCGGCTGACCTGAAGGCTGCTCTCGGCGCGCTGGTCAATGCCGATGCCGGGCTCGGCCATGTCGCCATCGACGGCAAGCGCCTTCGCGGCAGCCAGCACGAGACCAGCCGTCGCACCCCGCTCGCTTCGCACGACGCGTGCACATGCTAAACGCCTGTTCGACCACGCTGCAGGCCACCGTCGGCTCGTTGGTGGTGCCGCCCGACAGTGGCGAGGTGATTGAAGTTCTGGATTTGTTTAAGGCGCTGCCGCTCAAAGGTGCCGTCGTCACCGGCGACGCCGCCTTAACTTTCAAACCCGTGGTCGATGCGATCCGAGAACGCGGTGGCGATCGATAAAG
Organism: Hyphomicrobiaceae bacterium; assembly: GCA_025359005.1. Lineage (GTDB taxonomy): Bacteria > Pseudomonadota > Alphaproteobacteria > Rhizobiales > Hyphomicrobiaceae > JABFRJ01. Next base: position 1,808 of record JANYHP010000375.1, read on the forward strand.
GCCACGCCCAGATCGAGATCCGCCGCATCGCCTTGCGCACGGTCTTGCCATCAAGTCTCGACGGGAAGTGGCCTGGAATAAGCGCTATAGCGCTTTCCACTTGGTTTGGATCGAAGAAAGCGCTCTAGCCCATTGTTTGTCGCATTTTCTGCACCAAACCGGTGTCCACTTTGGTGGAAAATGCTCTATCTGCAGGATCGAGCGCATTCGGGACCTCAGCACGCATTGCTCGCGCGAGGTGATCTACGCGATCACCAGCCTGCCGGCTGGCAAACTGCTACCCGCATCGCTGCTGCAGCTTTCGCGCGACCATTGGCAGATCGAGAACGGCTTGTTCCACGCACCCGACGTGACCTTCCGAGAGGGTGCCAGCCGTGTTCGGTCGGGCGCCGCCCCCGAGGCACTCGCCGACCTCCGCAATGCAGCCCTCACTCTCATGCGCCGCCGCAAACTCAAGCCCCGCGACGCCCGCGTGGCGTTCGCCGCCAACAAATGGACCGCCATCCGGCTGGTCATGCGTTCATGAATTGAATTGCCCTGACTATCCAGCTACTGTTCCGGCGCTGACATTTGCTTCCCTTCGCGGCATGTTGGTGAGCAAATGTCAGGGCCATAAGGAACACTAGCAACATTAGGTTTCTAGTGCGGCTTTTGCATCTGACGTTTGGTCACCAGTCTTGCCGCAAACGGGTACCAAACGTCAGATGCGCTGCACTAGCGATGCGTCCTTCAGTGTTGCGTCTTGTGCCGTTTTCGCAGATGACAAGCGGATCAACCAGCATCTCCGACAGCGTCATGCTCAGCTGGCGCTCCAGTTGCCGCGGCAGTTATGGCTCCACGACCCCGACCTTTATCGGCCGCCCGAGTTAGCGCGTTCGATGGTCGGCTTGCGGTTTAGCCCGGTATTCTGCCACCTCGCGCGCCTCGCCGCCGTGACGTGGCGTGCGACGTGGCCGACGAGTGCGGTGCCGAGCGTCGGCCGGATCGACGCTTCGTGTACGCGGGACTGCGCATCTCGCCCGGCAGGTTCGGCGAATGCCTGAGAGAAAGACGCCACGATCGCCATCGCGCCGCGCGCCGCCGCCCCGAACAACCAGCGCCGTTTCGCATCCGCCGCCAGCCACTCGGCCAGAATGGCGGTGCTCGGCACGTCGAACACTGCCTTGGCCACAAACGCACGGGTCCAGGGCTCGAGTGGGGCCTAGCCGCCCGATGCCACGGCTTGGTCGCGAAGCGTTCTGAAAGACGCACACGTGTGTGATACCCACGGTCAAAGCTATTGACCGTGGGTCTCTCTCTTTGAGTGCGC
>JANYHP010000610.1 GCA_025359005.1 Hyphomicrobiaceae bacterium
AAGGTCTCGTCAGTATTGGCGCCGTTTCGGCGCAACGGTTGCGTGTTTCGCCGTCATCGTCGTTAACGACGGTCCGCGATCGCCGCACTGCGTCGCGTGTGTTGTCTTGCGCGCGCCATCGCAAGTCCCTACGAAATGCGCTGAGCTTTCCATGTGGAGAAGAATACAATGATGGGCCGTTCGAAGTTTTCAGGTCTTTCCCGCGTCATGGTCGTGGCCGCCGCACTGTCAGTGTCCGGCTGTGGCGTCAACAACATCCCGACCTTCGAGCAGGACGCCAAGGCCAAGTGGGCCGAGGTCCAGAACCAGTATAAGCGCCGCTCTGATCTGATCCCGAACCTGCTTGAAACCGTGAAGGGCTTCGCCGAGCAGGAAAAGTCGGTTTTGACGCAAGTCACCGAGGCGCGCTCCAAGGCCTCCAGCGTCCAGATCCCGGCCGACATCGTCACCAACCCGGATGCGATGAAGAAGTTCCAGGAAGCGCAGGCGACTTTGGGCGGCGCGCTCCGCCAGCTTCTGGTGGTCTCCGAGCGCTATCCCGACATCAAGTCGGGCGAGAATTTCCGCCAGCTCCAGTCCCAGCTTGAAGGCACCGAGAACCGCATCGCCATCGCCCGCCGCGACTACATCGAGACCGTTCGCGTCTACAACACCGAGATCACCACAATCCCCGGCCGCTGGTGGCGCTCGTTCATGTACCCGGCCTCCAAGGAAATGGCGACCTTTGACATCCCCGTCGAAGAAACCAAAGCGCCCAAGGTCGACTTCAGCACCAAGAAGAACTGACGTCGGCGCGACCCCCTCGCACCGTGCGTTTGATCGGGAATTGGGGGCAGATCCATGGGTCCGTCCCCATGGCGAGATGCGAAGGTTCTGAATCGGGTGAGGCTGCAGCATGTTTCGATGCCGCAAGCCGTGCGCTCATTCTCGCTCCTCAAAATTGAGCCAGACGAATTTGGCAAATGCTGTGTCTGTAGCTACTCCTTATTCGAGCCCTCACTCCGTGCGTCAAGGCGGATGGCGAGAGGAACAGCTAAGCTATGCGCTGACGCTGGCGATGCTTCTGGTATCGCTGCTGCTGGCGATCACAGCGGCCCACGCCGACCCGAAGTTCCCAGCCCTCACCGGCCGGATCGTCGACGACGCGCGCATTCTTTCCGCCGACGATCGCCGTGAGCTTGAAGCCACACTGAAAGAGCTGGAAGGCAGGTCGTCCGACCAGATCGTCGTCTACACGGCGCCTTCCCTGCAGGGCTACGAGATCGAGGACTTCGGCTATCGCCTCGGCCGCGCCTGGAAGATCGGCCAGCAGGGCACCAACAACGGCATCGTGCTGATCGTCGCGCCCAGCGAACGCAAGGTGCGTATCGAAGTCGGTCGCGGCCTCGAGCCGCTCATGACCGACGCGATGTCCTCGACCATCATCCAGAACACCATCCTGCCCGGCTTCCGGCGCGGCGATTTCCCTGGTGGCATCAAGGCCGGCGTGCGCGATATCAAGGACGTGCTGCTCGGCGACGCCGAGGAAGTCAAGAAGCGCGCCCGCGCGCTCAAGCCTCCGCCCAACATTCAGATTGATCTTGTGCCGCTGATCATCTTCGCCTTCATCATGTTCGTTGTTATTTCAAACATCATCGCTCAATCGCGACAGGCGCAGTTGGCAGCCGGCGCCAATCCCAACGCCCAGAAGCGCCGCCGCTTTGACGACGGCCGCGTCATCGTCGTGCCCGGCGGCTGGGGCGGGTCAGGCGGCTGGAGCGGTGGCGGCGGCTGGTCGTCCGGCGGCGGGGGTGGCTTCTCCGGCGGCGGCGGCGATTTCGGTGGTGGCGGCTCGTCGGGCAGCTGGTAGCGGCTGCAGCATTGTTTCCGCCACAGTGGGCACCGGCATGGTGCAGCAGATGCGACGCCTAAGGACCTGCCCATGACGGATCGCCGCTACACCCGCAACGCGCCGCGCGCGCACACGTTCATCCCCAACCCCGATGACGTCCGCATTTCCGAGGCCATCGCCGCCGCAGAAACGCACACGTCCGGCGAGATCGTCGCGGTCGTGGCCTCTGAAAGCGATAGCTACCTGTACGCGCCTTTTCTCTGGGCGGCGCTTGCGGCTTTGGTGGTGGTCTGGCCGCTGATCTATTTCACCTGGATGACCGTACAGTGGATCGCCGTCATCCAGCTCGTCGTCTTTGCGAGCCTCGCGGCCATCCTCGCCTCGCGTCCGTGGCGCTATCGTCTCGTCCCGCGCTCCGTGCTCGTCGAGCGCGCCCATGCTCGCGCCGTCGAACAGTTCCTCGTCCAGAACCTGCACACCACCGCTGGCCGCACCGGCGTGCTGATTTTCGTCTCCGTCGCCGAACGCTACGCGGAGATCCTGGCCGATGCTGGCATCCACGCCAAAGTTCCAGAAGGCACCTGGCAGTCCATCGTCGACGACCTCACCAGCCACATCGGCGACGGCCGCACCGCCGACGGATTTGTCTCAGCCATCGGCCAGGTCGGCCGCCACCTCGCCGAACATTTCCCTCCGGGCAGCGCTCCCGCCCATACGCTCTCCAACCATCTCATCGTCTTGAACTGAGTGCCAGGAGCGGGCAGGTTCTTTGCGTTGGGGTCAGCTGACATGAGCCATGTCGCCGTCCTGACAGTCCCGAGCCGTCGCGAGCCCCCATGCCGATCTCCGCCGCCATCAACTACAACGACCTGCGCCGCCTGGCGCAACGCCGCGTGCCGCGCATCGCCTTTGATTTCCTCGAAGGCGGCGTCGACGATGAGCGTGGCCTCGATCGCAACACCTCGGCCTTCGAGCACCAAACGTTGCTGCCGCGGTACATGATCGACGCGTCAAAGCCCGACCAAACCACGCGCCTCTTCGGCCAGACTTTCGCCGGCCCCTTCGGCATCGCGCCCACCGGCGGCGCGTCGCTCTTTCGCCAGGGTGCAGACCTCATGCTGGCGCGCTCAGCCAAAGCCGCCAACGTGCCCTTCATCATCTCCGGCGCCGCCACCGCCACCATGGAAGACGTCGCCGCTGTCGCCCGCGAGGTCAGTTGGTATCAGCTCTATCTCGCCCGCGATCGGGCTATCTCCCGCGATATGGTTGCGCGCGCGAAGGCCTGCGGCCTCTCCACGCTTGTTCTCAGTGTCGACGTGCCGGGTCAGGTCCGCCGCGAGCGCAATTTGCGCAACGGCTTCGGGCGCCCGATGAAACCGACGCTGTCCGCCAAGCTCGAAGCCCTCGCCCATCCCGCCTGGATGCTCGAGCATTACTCGGGTGAAGCGCTCACCGCGTCCAATTGGGCGAAATATGCAAAGAAGGGCGCAACCCCGCACGACGTGCTCGAGTTCCTCGCCTCACAGTTTCCGTGCCCCTCCACCTGGGACGACATCGCCTGGATCCGCGCGCAGTGGCCCGGCAACTTCGTCGTCAAGGGCATACTGAGCGCCGCCGATGCACGCCGCGCGGTCTCCATGGGCGTTGATGGCGTCATTGTCTCCAACCATGGCGGCCGTCAGCTCGATCGCGGACCGGCCTCGCTCGACGTGCTGCCGTCCGTGCTCGACGCCGTGGGCGACAAGGTGACGGTCATGCTGGACAGCGGCATCCGCCGCGGCGCTGATATCGTCACGGCCCTCGCCATGGGCGCCCGCTTCTGCTTCGTCGGCCGCTGGACGCTCTATGGCGTCACCGCCGGCGGCGAGCCCGGTGCCCGCCACGCGCTCTCGCAAGTCTCGACCGAAGTGGCCTCAGTCATGACCCAGATCGGCGCTGCCGATATCGCCAGCCTCGGGTCGGACTTCTTGTGGCCCGCGCCAAACGAAGACACGCGTCGCAACAGCCGCGGCTGACCCCAAACGACGCAAAAGAAAACCGGGCAACCTTGCGGTTCCCGGTTCTCTCCCCTCAGGTCCTGCAGCGGCTGGCCCCCACCGTACGCGCCGATGCAGAATGCGCATTTTTGTAATCAGGCGTCCTGCTTGGCTGTTGCCGGCACCGGAGTCGGTGTCATCTCCGGCGCCGCCACGATCGGTGGCAAGGCGATGGGCCCCATATCGCGCCGACGGGCCTGCGGCGCCTGGAACGCACGGCGTGCATGGAATTCGCAATAGGGCAGACCGGCGACTTTGCCTTTGCCGCAGAAGTGGAAATCGGCATGTTGCGGATCGCCGATCGGCCAACGGCAGCAGCTCTCAGTTAGGGTGGTGATGTATTTGCGTTCCTTCTCAGGGATCACCAGCTCTTCGACCGGCGGCGTATAGGGCTCGGCGTCACCTTGACAAAGGGCGCGGAAAGCAGTGTTGCCCTGCTGCGCAAAGCGCGGCTTGGGCGCCAGGCGCTTCTGTGTCGCTGCCGCCGGCCGGCGCGGTCTGAGCGACTTCATGCGGCTCGTCGTGGCGCGCCCGGAAAGGCCCAGGCGGTGTACTTTGCCGATTACGGCATTGCGCGTGACGCCGCCGAGACGGCTGGCGATTTGGCTGGCGGAAAGCCCTTCCTGCCAGAATTTTTTCAGGTTCTCGACCCGTTCGTCGGTCCAGGAGATCAAAGCATCTGCTTGCATCACAATTCTCCAGCGATCCGCGGGAAACCTGCGGACCAGGGAGTACCGGTCGTCAGCAATGCCAGCTGCGAAGCGCGCGAATAAATCGCGACAGAATCGCAGTCGACGCAGAAAAACCAGGCACTCGGTCGGTTTTTGGGAACGCAACGGCGCCGCGAATACGACACGGACACTACTCGACTGCGCGAAACACAAAGCGCAGGAACAAGCCTTGGCACGATCCTGAGCGGGGAGGCCCCTACTCGCGATCGGAACACGATATGTCGTGCCCGGCCCGAGTGTGAATACTACGCCTGGACTTGCACGCTCAAGGCCGCCGTGAGTCTTAACAAAGGGTTGACGGAGCAACGTGGCTCATTCGCCACAATCGACTGCGGATAACTCCCGAAAATGGGGCATCTGCGACTTGCGCACCAGAATATCCAAAGTGAGTCGGTGTGTGGATTGGTCAAAAAATTTCCGCGACAGCGCACGCGCCGCCTCTATGTTGACACAACATCGTCGCGGCCGCATAGGGTGTGCATGATCCAAGCAACCGCGATCGTCCTGCGACGTCGACGTCTGTGCGCCCCGGCGCGGCAGCGACGATGAACCGTGGTCTTCAATGGTTTTTTCGTGCATGCCGTGTGAAAGCACGGCATTATTTTTTTGTGCCCGCGGCAAGCCCACGACACTCCGATCACAGGCAGCACCCGCGCCGGCCATCGACGCTCCATTCAAGGTCGACCTCCCCATGTCAAAATCTAAGTCCCAGCCCGCAGCCGTGGCCCAGCCCGCCGCACCTCAGACCCACGTCATGGGCACTTACGCCCGCCAGGATATCGTCTTCGAGCGCGGTGAGGGCAGTTGGCTGATCACCGAAAATGGCGACCGCTATCTCGATTTTGCCTCCGGCATTGCCGTCAACGTGCTCGGCCACGCCCACCCCAAGCTGACCGCCGCGCTCACCGAGCAGGCCGGCAAACTCTGGCACACCTCCAACCTCTATCGCGTCGCCGGCCAGGAAAAGCTGTCCGATCGGCTGTGCAAGGCCGCCCCTTGGGCCGACAAGATCTTTTTCTGCAATTCCGGCGCGGAAGCCTGCGAGGGCGCCATCAAGACTGCGCGGCGCTACCACTTCGCCAACGGCCACCCCGAGCGCACGCGGATCATTACCTTCAAGGGTGCCTTCCACGGCCGCACTTTGGCCACCATCGCCGCCGGCGGTAACGAGAAGTATCTTGAAGGTTTCGGCGAGCCAGCGCCCGGCTTCGACGTACTCCCCTTCGGCGATCACGATGCCCTCGAGAAGGCTGTCACCAACGAAACCGCCGCCATCATGATCGAACCCGTCCAGGGTGAAGGCGGCGTGCGGGCGGTGCCCACGCAATGCCTGAAGGGGCTCAGGGAGTTGTGCGACAAGCACGGCCTGCTCCTCATCTTCGACGAGGTCCAGTGCGGCATCGGCCGTTCGGGCAAGCTGTTCGCCTATGAGTGGGCTGGCGTCTCGCCGGATATCATGGCGATTGCCAAGGGCATCGGTGGCGGCTTCCCTGTCGGCGCTTTCATGGCGAGCGCCGAGGCAGCAAAGGGCATGGTGCCAGGCACGCACGGCTCGACCTTCGGCGGCAATCCGCTGGCGATGGCGGTGGGTAACGCTGTGCTCGACGAAGTTCTGGCGCCGGGGTTCCTCGAGCATGTCCAGCAGATGGCGCTTCGCTTCAAGCAGTCGCTCGCCGGCCTCAAGGATGCCCACCCCGGCATGATCGAGGAAATCCGCGGCCTCGGTTTGCTGATCGGCGTGCGCTTCAAGCCGGCCGTACTGTCGGCTGATGTCGTCAAGGCGTGCTCCGCCGAGAAGTTCCTCGCTGTCGGCGCTGGCGAAAACGTCGTGCGCGTCATGCCACCCTTGAACGTGTCGGAAGCCGAGATCGGCGAAGCGGTGACGCGCTTGTCCAAGGCACTCACGCGCATCGCCGCAGAGAAGCCCAAGGCCAAGCCAGCCAGCTGAGGCCGTAAGCGTCTCGTCGCCGCGCGTCCGTCAACGGCGCGCGGCGCATCGTTTAGTTCATGGAATCTTGCCATGCAGCATTTGATGAAATCGGCGACCGCCAAGCCAAGGCAGCGCGCCGACGTGAGACACTTCCTCGACCTGTCCGACCTCGACGCCAAGGTGGTCCGCCGCCTTGTCGACATGGCGCATGCCATGAAGCAGGCCGGCCGTCGCCCGCCTCCAGATCTGGCACCCGCCGACATCGACCAGAAGATCCTTATCATGATCTTCGAAAAGCCCTCGACCCGTACGCGCGTGTCGTTCGATGTAGCCATGCGCCAGCTCGGCGGCCAGACCATCGGCCTCAATGACAAGGATACCCAGCTCGGCCGTGGTGAACCGCTGTCCGATACCGCCCGGGTGCTGTCCCGCTACGGCGACGCCATGATGCTGCGCGTCAATGCCCACGCCACGCTGACTGAACTAGCCGCCCACGCGACCATCCCCGTCATCAACGGCCTGTCCGATCTGTCGCACCCCTGCCAGATCGTCGCCGACCTCATGACATTCGAGGAAAGCCGCGGCCCCATCAAAGGCGCGACAGTTGCCTGGGCAGGGGACGGCAATAACGTCGCCGTCTCCTGGATCCATGCTGCCACCCGGTTGGGCTTCAAGCTGCGGCTCGCCTGCCCCCCGCAGCTCAATCCCGACCGCGCCGTGCTCGACTGGGCCAAGGCCGAGGGCGGCGACATCGAACTGACCGACGACGCGCCCACGGCCGTCGCCGGCGCCGACTGCGTGGTCACCGACACCTGGGTCTCCATGGGCCAGGCCGATGCTCCCCGCCGCAAGCAGCTGCTCGGCCCCTACGCCGTTGACGATCAACTGATGGCGCGCGCCCGCAAGGGCGCTATTTTTATGCACTGCCTGCCCGCGTATCGCGGTCACGAGGTCGCAGCTTCGGTGATCGATGGACCGCAATCGGTCGTTTGGGATGAAGCCGAAAACCGGCTCCACGCCCAAAAAGCCATTTTGGCGTGGTGCCTTGGCGTCGATTGAACAGTAAGAGGCCAAGTGGCCCTGCTGCATTGTGGCGGTTTCATGGAAACCGTCCGATCACTTTCTGCGTGCGCAGGCTTTCATCGACGGACAAGTCGCCTATATGACGTTTTTGCGTCGATGCCTTTGCGCCCGTGCCGGGAAGCCCGTCGGTAAGCCCCACGGGGACCCCGGCCGGCCGTCGGCGAGACTACCGCCAGTTCGCGACGCGAAGTGCTCGTCATGACTTATCTGGGGCCTACCCGAAATGAACACCGCGCAGAACCTTTACCCCGACGAGGGGCGTCGGTTGACGGTTATCCTCGCAGCCGACATCGCAGGCTACAGCGCCCTGATGGGCCAGGATGAAGTCCGCACCGTCCATGACCTGAAGGGCCACCAGGCGGTGGTTCTGCCCATGGTCGCGTCGTCCGGCGGCCGCGTCATTGATACGGCGGGCGATGGCATTTTTTCTGAGTTCCCCAGCGTGCAGAAGGCCGTCCGCTGCGCCCTGGCAATGCAAACGGTGATGGCAGAGCGCAACAAGGACATCGAGCCCGCGCGCCGCATGCAGTTCCGCATCGGCATCAACTACGCCGACGTCGTCAGCGACGAGACGCGCATTTACGGCGACGGCGTCAACATTGCCGCCCGTCTTGAAGGCCTGTGCGAACCCGGCAGTATCGCCATCTCCGGTAAAGTGTACGACGAGGTCGCAGGCCTCTGGGACATCGAATGGGCCGACACCGGCGAGCAGTCCCTGAAAAACATCCGCCAACTGGTGCGTGTCTATCACTTCAAGAACGGCAGCCTACCCG
>JANYHP010000621.1 GCA_025359005.1 Hyphomicrobiaceae bacterium
AGCAGGGAGACCTTGTGCAAGGGGCCGATGCCGAAGTCACGGCGCTTCCCGGCGACAGTGATCCGCAATGCCCAGCGCTTGCGACCACCGGGATCGATCTCGAGATAAAGCCCGCCGCCATCGGCGTGCCAACCGGGATCGTTGATATTTTTAACCGCGGTCGCTGATAGCAGATGCGGACCGCGTGCTCGCTCCGACATTGCCAGGCTCCGTGAAGCCCCCGATTGCCAATCCCCCCACTTTTCCCCCACACGATTGCATGTGACGGGGTGTGCCATCAAGCTCCGCGAGGAGCGCGCTGTGGGATGGCTGCTAGCAACAAGATGCAGGTATTTCAATGATTTGTGTGCTATCTACGTGATGGCATACGACGTAACGAGACGGCACGCTACAGCCTGAGATGGCGGAGAGGGAGGGATTCGAACCCCCGGTACCCTTACGAGCACGCCGCATTTCGAGTGCGGTGCATTCGACCACTCTGCCACCTCTCCAACCGTTGCCTGGTGGGCCGCCTGCCGCAGGCCTCGCCAACAGGGGAGGCAGCAGTTCCGAGACGTCCGTGGAGGCCAAGGCTATTCGATAACCGAGGCTGGCCCCAAGCAAAAACCCCGCACACCGTTGGCAAAGCGTGGTCGAAGCCAACAATGTTCCGGGGATCGCTGGCGTTCTAAGGTGACTTGCGCAGCGATGCAAGTGCTATGAACGGGCGGTGATGAACGGGCGGTGATGAAAGGGGCGATGAGCCCTGGCAACAGTGAACTCCGGCCACAGCGGTTCGACAAGGGCCAGAAGCCAGGGACGGGCAGCCAGTGGTGCGCGGCTGTTCGGCTCACGACGCGGGAGGGCGATCGTCGCGTGAGGATGCAGAATTTCAGGACGAGAATGAAGTTGGCTTTTAGCGCGGGGCGCTACGCTGGCGTGTTGATCGCCTGGTGCCTTTGCGTGACAGCAGCCTCAGCCCAGACGGGGCCGCCTAAACCGAAGGTGCCGCCGGGCCAGGACCCCGGCGGGCTCGCCGTTGCGCTGATCGGTGCCGGCGTCGACTATCGGCGGCCAGATATCGCGGCATGGCTCGCACGTGATGGCGAAGGCGAGATGATCGCCTGGGATGTGATCGACGACGACCCACGCCCCCTTGAAGCAGCGCCCGTCGCCAGCCGGCAGGTTCCGCCACACGCGGGGACTATCATGGCCCAGCGCTTGAAGGCCGAGGCACCGGCGATCCGCCTCATCCCCATCCGCGTCCCCGATGCCGACCCGTTGGCGCTGGGGGGCGCTCTGGCGTTTACGGCCCAGACGCCGGCGCGCATCGCCGTGCTGTTGGCGGCCGCGGATCGCCAGCCGGACGCGCGGTCCTGGGCCCTCTTTCGGGATACGGCGCGGCGGGCTGCGCATCTGCTGATCATTACGACCTCAAGGCATCGCGGCGGCGACAGCGACGGCGGGACCTCGGCACCGCAGCCTTTGGGCCTCGACACCCTGGTGACTGTGACCGCTGCCGATGCGGCCGGCGCCATTATCGCGGGCGCCACCTGGGGTGCGGAGCGGGTGGACGTTGCGATCCCGGTCGGGCCGGAGTCCGTGCCCGCAGCTGATGCGCCCGACCGCGCTGCCGCCCTCGAAAACGTCGCTGCTGTCCGCCTTGCAGCCCTGGCCGCCCGGCTATTGGCGCTCGATCCGGGCCTCAATGGTCAGGGCCTGAAGGCGCGCCTCATCGCGCTTGCAAGACCATTCCCTGGCAGTCCGGCAATGCGGACCCGGTATGGATGGATCACCGAAGCCGTGCTCATGGCGAGCCCGAAATAATGCGGCTTGGCCTGCCCGAATTTCTGGGGTTTCGGCCACAATCGCGACTGCTTTTCGCAATCGTTCCAGATCGACACCTGCCCTATACTAGCGCTGGAACAGGACGGCAGGCGGGAGCATGGGCGATCGGGTCGAAAAGAGCAGGCTGCTGGGCGGTCGGCGGCCGCTCTGGGAGAAACCGCGCACGCCGGCCACGATCCGGAATTGGGGCCTGACGTCAGGCGCGGCACCACCGGAGAGCCAGCCAGCCCCCATCGGGCACAACAACGGCCCGCCGCTGGAAGAGGCGGTGAACGACGCGTTCGTTCGCTATCGCTGGAAGACGGCCCATGCCGAGGCCTGGAAGAACCCGTCGATGGACATCATGAGGTTCCGCGTCGCGCGCGCGGAGGCAGCCGGTGTCAGCTACCGGCACTATATGCTGGAGTTGCTCGACACAGGACTGCATCTGCAGGCTGGCGACAAAGATCCGGACTGACAGCGCGTTGGGCACGGCCACCAGACCTTCCGGCGCCTGTTGAAGACAGGCCATCCCAGAAGGTCGCGATGGAGCCTGAGACGGCGCCCGAGGCGGCACTTGTTACCATACGCCGGTGTTAGGCATGGACGCCCAGGGCTCGGCTTTGGCCTTGGCTGTGCCCTTCTGCAACAGCTCGATCGA
>JANYHP010000632.1 GCA_025359005.1 Hyphomicrobiaceae bacterium
ACAGGATTACTAGGTAAGGGCTGAGATGCCCGCCAGGACGCCGCCGGGCGGGCAAAGCGCGTCCGCTGAAACCTCAATACCGTCCGTCATTGGAACGCATCAGGAACGATTCCGCAGTGGGCCAGGATCTGCCAACAGACTGACCGTCGCCGCTACGGTCAATCCACCCCAGTTAGCTTCCGGTTGACGAACGACCGTTGCCGTCGGAAGCTGTGCCACAGATACCGACGGGTCCGACGTCAAGGCTGATTCGGCAAGGAAGGGCCAGACCCGGATTCTCCATTTTCGCACACCTATACTGGCACATTCTCGAAGTGAGACCTGCATGCTGAACAAAAAACAATTGTTGCTGGCCGCCGTAGTATTTTGTGCCACCTACACGACCCACGAGCTATCGATCGCATCCGCTCAGAAGGACAATGCAGCCGCGGCACAAACACTGGCAGCCGCCCGATCGAGCCAAATCGTAGACGCCGCCAACGCTTTTCTCGCAACCCTGTCACCTTCGCAGAAGACGGCTGTACTGTTCGCGTTTACGGACGCGGAGCAGCGCGCTCACTGGTCGAACTTGCCGTTGGGGCTGTTCACACGGAAGGGCCTGCGTCGCGGGGAAATGAACGAGGCACAGCGCACCGCTCTTTCGAATCTGCTTGCGACGATCTTGAGTTCAAAGGGAGCCAAATTGGTTCGGGAACAGATGGCTGCCGACGACATGCTGAAGAAGCACGGTGGCAATCGACCGGACCTGATCTATGGGAATGAGTACTACTATGCATCCTTTCTCGGGGCACCGTCGGCGACGTCACCCTGGATGTTCCAATTCGGCGGTCATCATCTCGGCATCAACGCTACGGTCGTCGGGCCGAATGTCACGCTCGCCCCCACGCACACAGGGGCTCAACCCGTAACGTTCACGTCTCTCGAAGGCGAGTGGATCAACATCGCCGAAGAGGAGGTTGCCCGGGTCGCGAAGTTGGTTGGCAGCTTGACCGAAGAACAACGCCGCAAAGCCGTGATCAGCGATCGCGGTATCGACATGGTCCTGGGCCCAGGACAGGATGGCAAGACTTTGCACCCCGAGGGGCTGCCGGGCAGCGAAATGACGGCTGCACAGAAGACCGCGTTTCTGGATCTCATTAAGTCGCGGCTGGAGATACTCAACGCCGACCACGTCGCGCCGAAAATTGCGGTGGCCCAGAAAAATCTAGATAATACGTACTTTGCTTGGTACGGCCCGATCACTGGGATCGGCACGAGCTACTTCCGTGTCACTGGTCCGACGGTGCTCCTCGAATTCGCACCGCAGGAGTTGTTCGGCTCCCCTGATCAACATCATCACAACATGTACCGCGACCCCGCGAACGAGTATGGCTCGGCATGGACAGCCATCAAGTGAGGTGGCGGCATGCAGTGGTACATATGGCTTTTGCTCGCTCTGCTTCCCGTTAGCGCTGCCGCGCACCCCGTGGATGAACTCGTGCAGGGCGCGTACCTGACCCTCGTGCCCGGCAGTCTCCGCCTCGAGCTGAATTTGACTCCCGGCTCCGGCGTCGTGACGGCCATCCTCGGTGCACTCGATCACAACGGCGACCGGCATATCTCGGCGGCCGAGGCGCGTGCCTACGCGCTGGAGGTATTGAAATATTCGGCGATCGCGCTCGACGGCGCGGCTGCAGATTGGTCGCTGGAGGAGATCACTGTCCCGGCATACCGAAATTTAGAGCTAGGCAGCGACACCATAAAAATCTACGCCGCCGTCAAGCGCCAGGACAGCCGTGGGCCGCATACGCTGAGCTTCGACAACCGCTATAAACCTGCCGCGAGCCAGTGGACAGCAAACATCTTTCTCCAACCGGGCACGGATTGGCGCTATGTGATCACCGGACAGCAGCGCGGTGGGGACGGACGGCAACTCACCGTGAACTACGAAACCACAGCGCCATGAGATGGCTCGCCATCGCACTGTTGTTCACGTGTGCTCTCTGCTATCCCGCCGCTGCGCACGAAATCACCTTCAGTCACGTGGATGTGCGCCTTGGTAGCGAAACGCGAGTCAGTGTGAGATTGCCGGTCACAGCGCTGCTTCACGAGGGCGCCACGGCTCTTCCCGTCGGCGCGATTGAGCAGCTCCAGAAACCCGAGCCGCTTACACATGAGATGCAGGTGATCTTGGCGAGACTGTTGGCCAGCCGCTTGAGCGTCGCATCTGCAGGGGTTTTCCTGCAGCTCTCTGTCGTCGACACCGAGCTGTCCGGTGACGACATCCGCATGACCATGTCCGGGCCGCCAATCCGCGGAACGCTGGAGTTGCACGCAAACTTGTTCCCGGAAGACCCACTTCACAAGGTGTTCGTCAACGTCTACCGCGCCGGAGAACTGGCAGGGCAATATGCGCTCGATCGGCAAAACTCAGTGTTCACGCTGGCTGCGCCCGAACGCCCGCTTAAGGACGTTATCATCACATTTGTGATCGAGGGTATCCATCATATATTTATCGGCTTCGACCACATTCTTTTTGTACTCTCTCTACTGCTGCTCGGCGGCACGTTGTGGTCTCAGATCAGGATCGTTACAGCGTTTACAATTGCCCACAGCCTGACGCTGGCGCTGGCGACGCTGGGGGTGGTGCAGTTGCCCTCGCGCCTAGTCGAAAGCGCAATCGCACTCAGCATTGTGGTCGTGGGTCTCCACAATGGTGTGCAGTTGCAACGCAACGCAGAAGTGCCCGCCAATCATGATCCGCGCGTGCTGATCGCCTTCGCTTTCGGCCTCATTCATGGTTTCGGATTCGCCAGCGTTCTGGCCGAACTCGAGCTGCCGAAGAACGCATTGATCTGGTCTCTTGCCGCATTCAATGTCGGAGTGGAAATAGGTCAGGTCTCAATCGTGCTGCTCGCTGCGCCGATACTTGCTGCGCTGCGCCAATCGGTCTCGCCGGGAATGCTTCGTCGACAGAAGTCAATGATAGCATGTGGCATAATGTTGGCGGGTGGCTATTGGTTAATTCAACGTGCTCTCGTCTCATAACCCAATATCTGGTTGCGCTCGACAAATGCCGACAGATCATCCGCTTCGGAGCCGACATCCGAAAAGACATGACCCGTGACGGCAGAGTTGGGTCAAAAGCGACGACCGCCGACCGTGACATTGCATCGCCGGGCATGCACGGTCCAGCCCTATCGGCGGACGTTCTTTCTTGGTCCGCGCTGTCGTACAATCGAAGCACTTTTGTGCCGGGTCGGTCTATGCAGCGGCCTCGGCGGCCGACAAGCAGCGGTAGATTGTCGTCTCGTGAACGCCGAACGCGTCGGCTAACTGCGGCACCGATTGGCCCTCATCGACCAAGCGCAAGGCGAGGACGACCTGCTCGGGCGTGAGCTTCGGCTTGCGGCCGAACTTCACGCCGCGCTTTTTGGCGGCGACGCGCCCGGCGCCGGTGCGGTCGCGAATGAGTGCTCGCTCGAACTCCGCAATGCCGGCGAACACAGTCAGGACCATCTTGCCCGCCGGCGTCGTCGTATTGGCCCAGGGCTCGCCCAACGACTTCAAGCTGGCACCGGCCGCCGTGATCGCCTCCGCCAGATCCAGAAGATCGCGCGTTGAGCGCGCCAAGCGATCGAGCCGGGCGACGATGACAACGTCGCCTTCGCGCAATTGCTCGATCATACGCCGCAGCTCGGGACGGTCGGCACGCGCCCCGGATTTCTTCTCCTGGAAGGTCCGGCGGCAGTTGGCGCCCTTCAGCGTCTCAAGTTGCAGCCTGAGGTCCTGGTCGTCAGTCGAGACCCGGGCGTAGCCGATGTTCATCGTGGGGATAACCTTGCAAATATCGTTGCGCAACTATGCCTTTATGCGGCTAGATTTCGCAAGTCCAAATCCCCCAGGTTTTCGGCACTCCGGCCGGGTCCTGCGAAACTTACAATTTTTGCAAGTTGGTGGTCATGCCTGTCAGCTTCCTGACCGAGCTGCAACAGCGCGGCTATGCCCGTTTTGACGGCAACCCATCAGCCGACCAGCTCGCGCGCTACTTCCACCTCGACGACACCGACAAGGCCTTCGTTCGCTCCCGCCGTGGCGATCACATGCGGCTTGGTCTTGCTGTGCAACTCGGGACCGTGCGCTATCTGGGCGCCTTCCTTGACGACCTGACACAGGCGCCGCCCCGCGTGGCAGCTTTTGTCGGCAATCAGA
>JANYHP010000641.1 GCA_025359005.1 Hyphomicrobiaceae bacterium
CGCCGTCGTAGGGTACCGGCGCCAGCGTGTCGGTGTGGAACAGGAATTTCTCGTGTTCTGTGCCGATGCGCCAACGATCGGCGGGTTTTTCGCCCTTGGCAATCCAGCCGATGAGATCATCCTTGGAGCCGATGGGCCGGCTCGGTGCGCTATCCTGGCGTGTCGACATCTGTGTCCTCGTGATGCCAGGGCATCGGCTCAAGTGTTGGCCAGCGGACCGTGCGACCGGCTGAGCCGATGGTGTTATGGTGCGCCGCGCACGCGCTTACAAGTGCGCCGCGATCACGCCTTCGTGGCGTGGTCGAACCGGCGTCGCGGCGGCGGACGGCACTCGACGGTCAGCGGGATGTTTGCTGGATGCTGCGCCGCACATGGATCATCGGCGTCATGACGGTCGAGAGGTCCTCGGCGTAGATCAATTCGCGCTCGGCCAGGGCAAATTCGGCGTCGTCCGGGGTGATCGTGCGGCATTTGGTGCGCGCCTGCTTCCACTCGCGGTTGTGCAGGCTTTCCAAGGCGACGGCCGTTATCGTCGGTTGGGAGACGCCACGGCCGCGGCCGTGCGCGAGCAATGCGCCGCGCAGTCTGATGCCGCCACGATCGAGGGAGGCCGCGGTGCCGATGTTGTCCCATACTGCACCTTGCGTCGTCATCAGGCGGGGCTTGCCGGCGACGAGCGCCAGGAAGCTGAAAACACTGCGCTCCTCGTCCACATGGATGTCGCCGGTATAGCGGTTCTGGTCCGGCATGCCGCCGTCGGACAGGTAGTTGTTGTATTCCTCAAAGCACAGGCAGCGCTTCTGTTCGTCGATATGGATTTCCAAGACGCCGCGGACGATGTTGTTGGCGGACTGGAACGATCGCCGGTGGAGAAAATAGGTGCCGACCAGGTAGGCAAAATTGTGGGGGTCGTAGTTGCCAAATTGCTCAACGATGGAGGGCATCTCGATGTCGAGGCCTAGGGCGACGGGAGCCAAGCGTGTCGCCTTGAGCAGGCTCATAAGGGTACCGCGCTT
Organism: Hyphomicrobiaceae bacterium; assembly: GCA_025359005.1. Taxonomy (GTDB): domain Bacteria; phylum Pseudomonadota; class Alphaproteobacteria; order Rhizobiales; family Hyphomicrobiaceae; genus JABFRJ01. Next base: position 1,017 of record JANYHP010000641.1, read on the forward strand.
CAGGATCAGCGCAGCGTCCTCGACCGCGACGCATTTCTTGTAGGTGTTGAGCGCGATCTTGAGGACGGATTTGACGTACTCGGCCTCGTTCAGTTCGTGACGCAACCGGTGTTTGATGAGGGCATGGCGGAGGATGGCGCGCGGCGCACTCTCCAGGGCGATTGTCGGACCAACCGGTACTTGCATAGTCATGCCTGCCACGCCAACCTGCCAAGCCAATTCAGCAGAACCAGTCGTGCACTACGTCCGTTTGTCGCCATGCGGCGGCGGGCTGTCGTGCGTGCGGACGGGCTATGCGACTTCGCACGCGGGCGCGGGCGAGCGATCGGCTGCACTCGGAGAAAACTGCACGCCCAGGGTTACGCACATTGACGGCTGCTGGCAAGTGGCTGACAGGTTTTGATAGTTGGCGGCTGGTCGTTGCCTGTTTGTTGCTACCTGATGACGGGGTCTGGCTGCCGAAGGACCTCCTTGACGGGTTGCGGCACGCTGATAGCCGCAGCGACCTGCTGACGGCCGTTGCGACCAGTTGCACGAACATACTTGCGTGCTGATCAACAACTGTTTCTTGTCTTTGGAAGGGTGCCGCCCGCAGAGTGGTCACCAGTGTTTGTGCGCCACGCGCGGTGTGCGCCGTGCACTTGATGGCATTGGGTCGCGCGATGGGGGCCTTTCATGGGTGGCGATGGTGGAAAAGCGTTGCGTGCCGCGGCCCTGGGTGATGGTGTTAGCGCCGCAGCCGCGCCGCGTGATCAGGTGGCCGGTTTGCTTTCGGCGGTTTTGACCCGTGAGCGGACCGGCGAGCCGTCGCCCCCGCTGACCAGCGACATGCTGAGTGCCATGCTCGACGAGAGCAGCACGCCATTGCTGGTCATCGATCGCGACCTGGGGATCAAATTCGCCAACTCGTCGGCCCGCTTGGATCTGGTCTCCGGGGCGATCTTCATACAGCGCGACGATCGGTTGCATCTGGGCGGCAGCGACGCGGAGGCGTTTACCCGCACGGTGGGGGCCGCATGCCGCGGATGCCCGCGACTCGCAACAATGGTAGTCAGTGGCGCCAATGGCGATCGCGCTGCGGTGTGGATGCGCCCGTTCGCAGCCTCCCTGCAGACCAGTTCGCCGCTGTGGAGCAAAGGCTTGGTGCGAGTGAGATTCCGTGTCCTTGGTCGTGGGCTTGGCCCCGCTGCCGCCATGCTGCATACGCACTTCAACCTGACGATGGCGGAGATCGCTGTCTTGTCGGCGCTGGTGGGCGGGGCGTCGATCGACGAAATCGCCGTGTTGCGTGGCAAGGCGCATGATACCATCGCCGGTCAGATCAAATCCTGCATGAAGAAAACGCAAACACGGCGGCAGTCGCACCTTGTGGCTCTCGCGTTGGCGTTGATGTCGCCGGTCTTGGAGCCCTGAGGCCAAGGGCGCGTCAGAGCCAACACGCTTTGGAGCAGTGATCCCCCGCAGTGTTCCAACGCCGAGGGGCGAGCCTTACGGCTCGCCCCTCGGACAGTTTCAGCGTGTGCTTGCGGCGATCCCGCCGGTTACTTTTTCACCATCGGGCAGCCGCCCTGGTCGAGCG
>JANYHP010000002.1 GCA_025359005.1 Hyphomicrobiaceae bacterium
TGCATCCACCGCCTGATCCAGGTCGGCATCCGGCATGATGATCATGTGGTTCTTGGCGCCGCCGAAGCACTGCACGCGCTTGCCCGCTGCGCAGCCGCGCGAATAGACGTACTCGGCAATCGCCGTGGAGCCGACGAAGCCCACCGCATGGATGTCGCGATCATCGAGGATGGCGTCGACCGCATCCTTGTCGCCGTTGACGACGTTGAAGATGCCGGCCGGGCCGCCCGCTTCCATGAACAGTTCCGCCAGCATCAGGGGCACGCCCGGATCGCGCTCGGAGGGCTTGAGGATGAAGGCGTTGCCGCAGGCGATGGCCGGTGCCGCCTTCCACAGTGGAATCATGGCGGGGAAGTTGAACGGCGTGATGCCAGCGACGACGCCGAGCGCTTGCCGCATGGAGTAGATGTCGATGCCGGGGCCGGCGCCATCGGTGTACTCGCCCTTCATGAGGTGCGGTACGCCGATGGAGAATTCCACCACTTCGAGCCCGCGCTGGATGTCGCCCTTGGCGTCCGCCACGGTCTTGCCGTGCTCGCGCGCCAGCACGTCGGCCATCTTGTCCATGTCGCGGTTGATCAGGTCGACGAACTTCATCATCACGCGGGCGCGCCGCTGCGGATTTGTCGCCGCCCATGCTGGCTGCGCCTTGAGCCCGTTCTCGACCACGGAGCGGACTTCAGCCTTCGTCGCCAAGGCGACCTTGGCGCGCACGGTGCCGTCCATGGGCTGGAACACGTCCGCCGTCTTGCCGGATTTGCCTTCGACGCGCTTGCCGCCGATGAAATGGCCGTAATTGATCATGGACGAGATCCTCTGTTCGCGATGGTGCTCAGAACTGACTGGTTCGTCGCATAAGCATTTACGCAACTCAATCATTGAAATTGCGCTTCCGTTCTGCGTTTATGGATAGAGTTGGTTGGGCGATCGGTTCGCTGTGCGAGAGGGGCTACCGCCCCTCGCCCCGCCCGGGAGCACAGCTCCCGGACCCTCAGTCTTTTGATTTTGTTCGTTTCCAATCAAAAGAGCGGGGGGCCGGGCGGCGCCCTGCTTTGCGTAGCCAAGCGCTGCTGCACACGGAACAGCCGTCATGGACTGGGATCACGTCCGCTCATTTTTGGCTGTTGCGCGCAAGGGGCAGTTTCTCGGCGGTGCGCGGTTGCTGCGCATCAACCAGGCCACCGTCGCCCGCCGCGTCTCGGCGCTGGAGGCCACGCTCGGCACGACCCTGTTCGAGCGCTCGACCAGCGGCGTTATTCTGACGGATGCCGGGAAGCGTCTGCTCGCCCACGCCGAGCGCATGGAAAGCGAGATGCTGCAGGCGGAAGCGGACGTGCGCGGCCAGGATGTGCAGCTGTCCGGCCAGGTTCGCATCGGGGCGCCCGACGGCTTTGCCACGTTCTTCCTGATGCGGGCGCTCGCCGGCTTCCTGCAACGCCATCCCGGCATCGACATCCAGATCGTGCCGATGCCGCTACCGGCCAGCCTTGCACGGCGCGAAGTCGATATCGCCATCACGTTGGAGAACCCCGTCGCCGGCCGCGTCGTCACGCGCAAGCTGACCGACTACAGCCTCGGCATCTTCGGCGCGCGCGGCTATCTGAAGCGCCACCCCAAGCCAGCCGGCGTCGCTGACCTTAGCGGTCACCGGCTCATCGGTTACGCGGAAAGCTACGCCGTCTCTCCCGCGCTCGGCTATATCGCAGACCTGTTCGGGGGCCATCGCACCGCTTTTGAATGCGCCAGCGCGGTCGGGCAGGTCGAGGCGGTGCGCAGCGGTTTGGGGCTCGGCGTGCTGCATCACTTCATTTCGTCCGGCATGTCGGAAGTGGTTGCTGTGCTGCCCGAGCGCCGGGCCATCCGCTCCTATTGGCTGTCGCTGCACGAGGACGTGCGCGCTGTCGCCCGCATCCGCGCAACCGTCGACCACATCGCCACCGCGGTCGAAAACAACCGCGCGCGATTCCTGCCGTGAACGGCGCTGTGCAAAAGTGCAAGTGGCATTCGTGCGCGGCGCATAAAGGACGCGCGGCCAGTTCAGCCGCAGGGTCCCTTGGGGCTCTGCGGCGTTGCAGCGAGCCGTGCGAGCGGCAATTCCCGAGCATCGTCGTCCATCAGCGTGGCCGTCCAACTCCCGGGTGCATCGGGTTCCAGGGCCAATGCGAGGCGGGCGGCCTGCGGCTGCGACAAGGGCACGACGACGCTGCCTTCCGGCAGCAGCGCGGCTTTTGTCACCAGACGCACCGTGACGCTGCGTGCGGGATTGATCGCGCGCGGATCGGCCTCGGCGCGGGCCAGGACCTCGTAGCGTTCGACGGTCCATTCCTGTGCCTGCGCGAGACGGCACCAGCGGGCGCCCATCAGATCGAGGCGTGGCGTGAGCGCAGTCGCGATATCCGCGCCGATAACATAGCCTGCCGGGCGCGCGCGTTCCTCTTTTCCAGAGACCTGCCGGGTATCCAACATTTCAACGATCACCGGTTTGTCTTGTCCGGTCACGGGATCGATCAGCGGCAGCGCTTCCCGGATCTTCGGTGACACGTGCGCCAGTACGATGTCGGCAGCCGACAGCGCCTCGGCCGCGCGCACGTCCGACTGCATTGAGCCTAACTCTGGACCCATCCGCGCCGCGGTCTCGAGCACCGCCTTGGCGGCGACGTAGTGTGTCGCCACGCGCCGCTGATAGCTGTCGAGACCGATGCCGACCCCGCGCGTCTCAAGCAGGAACGAGACGGCCCCCATCAGGCCGAATGCGTTGCGCGCGATGCCCGGCGCGTTGCCGCCAATCGAGATCGTCCGGTCGCCGGTGCGCGCCGACATCGTGTGATAGACGAACGAGGTGATGCCGTGCGCGCCGATCGCGCGCTCGATGGCGGGCTGGAAGGCGTCACGGGCGAGTGCGCGGACGCGGGGCGGAACCATCGGATGGGTTGCGGAGAGCAGCATCAGATCGACCGCTTGCAGGCCACCCAGTTGATCGACCCAGCGACGGCCGACGGTGAATTCGTGGGCGTCGATAACCACGGCCGGCGGCAATTGCCGCACCAGCGCGTGCAACACCTTGGTTTCGGGCTGACTCATCAGCCCGTGATCGCGATTGAGATCGGCGCCGCCAAGGTTGTCGCGGATATCGGCGGCGGCGCCGTCGGGATTGGCGCGCGGGATCACAACGACGCTCAACCGGTCGAGTAGCGGGGTCAGCTCGCCTTCAGCCAATGCGCGCGACAGGGCCAGCATGGCTTCGGCGCCGGCCGGCTCGTTGCCGTGCTGCTGGCCGATAAGCCAAACGATGGGCCGCTGCAGGGCGGCGATATCGGCCGGCGACTGCGCGCCCTCGCGAGAGAACAGCAGGGCCGTCAGCGCGCGTCCGCCCGGCGATTGACCGAGTGTCAGTTTGGCGACGTGACCGGCCGGAAGGCGATCGATGTAGGCGTCGAGTTCGGCTTGTGTCGTATAGGTCTTGCGGCCAGGAGTGAGCGCGGGCGTGTCGAATTTGATGGCGACGTCTGGATAACGCGCGAGCACTTGCGGCGTCTGCTCGCGGCGCGCGGTGGCGTCGCGTTGCTGCGCCAGAGCGCCCGTCACGGCGCAGGTGCTCGCCAGCGCCAGGACGACGATCATCACGCGCTTATGCATTCTACCTGCCTGCTCCGCCAACCGTCTGGATGTGACTGCCAACGTGCCATCAGTACGGTGCGTCGCGCGGTTCGTCGAGCGGGGTGCTGACATCGGGAGTGGGGTGCCGCTGACGGACGTGCGGTTGTGGGTCAATCCCAGCGATCGAGTTGATAGGAGGTCGCCTGCCCCGCGACGGTCACGCGAACGAGAGTGTTCCATGTGCCGCCGCTGGTAAGCAACAAGCCGCAGGCGGTGCCGTCCGTAATGCCATCCAGCTGGCCTTTCGCGCTGTAGGCTTCGATGGTCGCGCGAATGCCATGCAGCTCCGCTTTCAGGAATTCTGGAAACAAGGCCAATCCGGATTGCCTGGTCTCACGCGCGTCCGCGATGACCAACATGAGCCCTTTGCCCTGATGAGCAAATTTCCCGCCGTACCACATCGAGGGGGTCAGCGAGATCGCCGACAGCATGTGCCACGTGCCGGGGGCCAACGAGAACTGCTCGGGCGTCGAGCCACCAACCCACACGTACCAAGAGACGGGATTGCGCTGCTCGGCGACATCCCATTGCAGAATGGGCGGCGCGGCCGGGTCGACCGCCGTCAGCATGGCTCCGTAATTGCCCTTCGCCGAAGGGGCAAAAATCTCGATCGCCTCGGTTGAAGGCAGGACAGTGCGCTGGAACTTTTCCCAGGTCATGGTGATGGTGGGAATGTCCATGTCGGCCGCGTCCGGCTTGCCCTTCGGTGTCAGGTGGGCGAACACTCCGCTTGTGGACTGCGGTTTGGCCGACGCTTGCTTCGGGCTCCAGACGGTCTCGATCTCGTCCAGACGGGCGAACCGGCGCAGCAGCGAACGTTCGGCGCCCATGGCGGCGATGACTTTTTCTCCCTGGGCGATGTTGCCGGCGGTGGGTGCTGCCTGTGGGCGTTGATAGTGCAGCGGGTGCATCTTGGCGGCGAAGCGGCGGGAAACTTCATCGAAATCCTTGCCGGCGGCGATGTCTTCGAGGAGCGTGCCGGCCATCGAACTGCGGGGATGGCAGAAGCCGGGCGGCGCTGTCGCGACCGCCAGCCACACGACATTGCCCTTGCGGTTTTTCGGCGCCGTCCGGTGGGCCGCATGCAGGTCGCGCAGCCACTGCACGGGCCCGGTCACTTTCTCGCTACGGTACAAGGAGTCTGTTTTAAGCAGTTTCAGCGCCTGATCGAGGTGGGCGCTGGTGAATTCGGCAAGGGCGCGACACACTGTGGTGTAATCCTCCCGCTTCTCCGCCATGACCTGTCCGGCCGTCAGGATGCTGGTTTTGTTGAAGAGCATCGAGGGGTCGGGCGTGACGCTGAGGTGCGTCCAAGATCCGGCAACCGGCGTCCCCCACACCGGATCTGGCGACAGAAATACGCCCGTCACCTGGGCGCGCTGCACAACGCTTGCGACGGCTGTAAAGGCCGGCTGGTAGAGGGTCGGTGCGTCGTCAGCGGTCCAGATGGGCGACCGCGTGGCCCCGTCGGATGCAATCATTACCAAGCCGCCGAAACGGTCGATGAATTTGGCGCAGCGCGAGCAGTTGTGATGCTGGCGGTTCAATTCTGGAAACGCGGCGAGGTAGGTCTGGAACAGGTCGCGCGTATCTGTCGTGAACAACGGTGCTCCCGTGCCGACGGCTGCGGAGAAACGGCGCGCAAAGCGGGCGAGGACCTGGTCATAGACTTGGTCGGGCACATAGCCTGATGTTGTGTGAGCCGGCATGGGAGTGATGCCTCATGTCGTTCTGGCGGACCATTGTCGACTGCGGAAAAATGGCGTTACGGCCGACGAAAATCTCCTTGAGCGTATAGGTCGCCGACGCCGTTGTCATGGCGTGCGCACTCAGGCGTCTGCACTCAGGCGTGCGCACTCAGGCGTCCGCACACCGATTATCGGCCGATGCTCAGGCTGCGTTTGTAATTTCGACGAGTTTGGCAAGGGCCTGCTTGGCTAAGCCACTGTCGATGCTGCGCGTGGCCTGGGCTACGCCGTCGATCAGGTCCTTGGCCTTGCCGCCGAC
>JANYHP010000003.1 GCA_025359005.1 Hyphomicrobiaceae bacterium
CAAAGGGGAGCTGTGTCGACAGCGCGATGTTGCACAGCAGGTTGTCGAGGATATCTCGCAGCGACCTTACCTCGGCGGGCCAGCCGGTCGGCCGCTGGAGCATACGACTCGCCATTTCCTGATTGATCCCACCCTGCAGGCTCTCGGTTGGAAAACGGACGGCCTCCCACGGAATTTGGTCGAAGAGGCTCGTATCCAATCCGAAGAGCGACTCTATGCCGATTACCTCGGAATCAATCCGCGAACTCGGACTGCCGTACTACTGATCGAAGCCAAGGCTTCGCACTGCCAGCCCCCCCGGGGCTCGTTGGAGGCGCGAGATCGGAATATCCCCGAACTGCTGTCGGAGGCAGTCCGCGTCATGGATCGCGCGGGCGGGCGCCCGTCAGCTGCAATGCTGCTCTCGAGCGAATGGATGGCATGGCTCGGAAAGCTGCGTGACTACACGCTCGGGCTGCAAAGGCAAGGATCACCATTGCCACGCCGCGTCGTCATCACCTCAGGCGTATGGATGGTCGTGATCACCGAGCCAGCGCTGGTCTTTGCCGAGCCATCACGGTCAACCGCCGAGCATTTTGTCTATTTTGCCGACATCCACGCGATGATCGAAGCCTCGGCTGAGATTTGCGACCTGATCTCGCATCGGCAGTTGGTCGACGAACCGCCTGAGATCGTCGAACCGCATCAGCTGGCACTGTATGCTGCGCCCGAGAGCATTGGCCGGGTCGTGCACGGAATATGGGTCCGGCGTGGCGCGACGCGCCCGAGTCCCTATGAGGTTCCGAGGATTGAAGTGTCGCCAGCGATCGTCGTCGAACTCAAGAACGGAAGCCGGTTGAAGATCATCGCAACGTCAGTAAGTGTGTTACCTCAAGATGCTGCTGACCTATCGGGACACATTGCAAACTGCAGTGCGGAATTGGCTGCACTCCGCCAAGAGATCGAAGATGGGTTTGGCTGCATGCCAGCGGCGACCGACGTGGCGGACATCGCGGAATTTTCACTTATGCCAGGCTCCGCCCGCCTGTCTTGGGCCAATCCATCGCACGCCGATGAATTCTTGCTCGCGATCGGTGCGTCAGCGCACTTCCTGCACCACGAACCGACCCACGGTGACTGCCTCCACCACGATTGGGCAAATTCAAGCACAACCGACCGAGCGGCAACTCAGTTCATCGGGAGCCCATCAGTTAGACCGCCGGCATTCTTTCCGTCAAAACATGCGTTTCACTGTGCAAGCCGTGTTATGCACGACATGCGACGTGATCGCTGCCACCTCTCTGGGTTCGAGACGTTCCTATGCTGCCGAGCTTGTACGCTGGCAACCGACTGCTGGAGGCCAGAAGAACTCGCACGGCTGCCATGCGCTGCGTTTGCTCTGCCGGAAGGCAAGGTTCAATCACCCTTGATATCAGCAAAGGCGACCCTCACGGACCCAGTCACTGTGGGGTGCACAGAGGACAAAGCCACCAGCGAGGACACGTGAAGTACCCGGTGACATCCCGCGGTCTGCAAACTCTGCAGAAGGACGGCGTTCGGCACCTATTGTTTGCGCCAATTGGCAAGCGACTTGTCTGGGATGCGCATGCGCACGGCAAGGCCGACGACAGGCACCGGCATCATTGCCCGCAACTTCACAGCGATCCCAGCCCGTTCATGGCGCTGTCGCTGCCTTAGGACACTCTCAAACATAAGTGAATCGTGATCTGTAGGCGTGCGACGGATCGACTCGGGTGGATTCCAATCCGGCGCGAACAGGTCTACGCGTCGTGCATGATCGATCTCGATGGCATCACGATGCGCTGGCAGACGCTCGGCAGCAAGCTCGACGAGCGAGAGCAGCGATTGTTTGCTGCCAACGAGGTGCGGGCGGCCGGTCATGGCGCGCTGGCAGTCGTGAGCGAAATCACGGGGCTCGCCCGCTCGACCATCAATCGCGGTGAAGACGACCTCGACGAAGGTCCGCTGCCGAAGGGTCGCGTGCGGCGCAAGGGTGGCGGCGGCAAGCCGCTGAGCGAGCGCGATCCGACGCTCGTTCCCGATCTGCAAGCGCTCGCGGAGCCGGCGACGATGGGCGATCCCATGCGTGCCCTGAAGTGGGTGTCGAAGAGCCCGGCCAAACTTGCGGCTGCCCTCAACGACAACGGCCACGACGTGAGCCCCAACACCGTCGTCAAGCTGCTCACGGAGAACCTCGAATACTCCCGCCAGTTCAATCGCAAGACAAACGAGGGCGCGAGCCACCCCGATCGCAACGCGCAGTTCGAACACATCAACGCACATGTCGTCGCAGCGCAGACGGCGGGCCAGCCGGTCATCTCGGTCGACACCAAGAAGAAGGAGCTGATCGGCAACTTCAAGAACGGCGGCAGCGACTATCGGCCGAAAGGCAATCCCCACCGCGTCAACGTGCACGACTTCGCCGACAAGGAACTGGGCAAGGTCGTGCCCTACGGTGTCTACGACATCGCAGCCAACGCCGGCTGGGTCAGCCTCGGTATCACGGCCGACACCGCCGAGTTCGCCGTCAACGCCATTCGCACCTGGATCGAAAAGGTCGGGCGCGTGCGTTACCCGCTGATGCGTGTGCTGACCATCACGGCCGATTGCGGCGGATCGAATGGCGCGCGCGTTCGGCTGTGGAAAGTGCAGCTGCAGAAGCTCGCCGACGAGACCGGCATCGCGATCACGGTACTGCACTATCCTCCGGGCACGTCGAAATGGAACAAGATCGAACATCGCATGTTCTGCCACATCACGCAGAACTGGCGTGGCCAGCCACTCGAAAGCCGTGCTGCGGTCATCGAACTGATCGGTCGCACGACGACCAAGACCGGTCTGAAGGTCGAGTGCGCTCTCGATGAGCGGTCCTACGAGAAGGGCATCCGGATCAAAAAATCCGAGATGAAGCTCCTCGACATCCAGGGCGATGCATTCCATCCTGAATGGAACTACACGATCAGCCCACG
>JANYHP010000012.1 GCA_025359005.1 Hyphomicrobiaceae bacterium
CTCCACCAGCTACACCGACGGCAACTACAGCTACGTCGGCGACCAGATCACCGAGACATCGCTCTCCAACGCCTGGTTCGGCGGCGTCGGCCTCGGCTGCGGCTCCGGCTCGCGCGGCATTCGCGGCGAAGTGATGCTCAACCATACCGCTTCGCGCCGCTTCCAGGGCAACCCGAATAACTTCAGCTTCACCGAAGTCTACACCGCGCCCACCACCACGCCGCCGCCGTCCTTCGTCGACCCGATGCACACCAGCGTCCGGTCCACCACCTTGATGGTCAATGGCTACAAGGATCTCGGCAGCTTTGGCGGCCTGACGCCCTACCTGGGCGCCGGCGTCGGTGTCTCCTACAATCAGATGAGCGAAGTGTCGTTCACCGACAACCCTTACCTGCTCAACCGCATCCAGGGCGCCTCCCGCGCGTCCCTCGCCTGGTCACTGATGGCCGGCGTCGGCTATCAGGTCAGCGATCGCGCCATCCTCGACATCGGCTACCGCTACATGGACTACGGCAAGGCGGTCTCTGGCGTGCTCGATAACACCAACTCAGCCAACCCTGCCGTCCGCATCAACGACCTTTCGGCCCACGAGTTCAAAGTCGGCCTCCGTTACCACTTCGGCGCCAGCGACGGCACCGTCGCCTACCAGCCGATGAAATAAGACCGGCGCACTGCCACCCTACTAACGACGAAAGCCGGGCTTGGAGCCCGGCTTTTTTCAGTTTGAACCGTGCAACAAAAGAGAGCGCCCAAAGCCCTGGTCAATAAGGCCCCCGCCGGGTGCGACCGCGCTCAATTCGCCTGACTGTCGAGCCACTTCAAGTGGCCGATGGCGATATGGGCCGCGCGCAATTGCTCGTCCGTGGCGTCGCTGCTGTGCAGCACGGCCTCGGCCGCCATCACTTGCACAGCGATCGTCTTCTTATCCATTGCCGCGATATCGTGTGCCTTTTCGGCTAGCACTGTGAGGCTGGTCGGCGTCACTTCGCAGAACCCGCCGTCGATGAAGATGCGCGTCACACCACCACCGCTGGGCTTTGATTCGATCACCCCCGGGCGGAGCGTCGAAATCACCGGTGCGTGACCGGCAAGGACGGTGAAATCGCCGTCCTCACCCGGAACCAAAACTTCCTCGACGTCCGCTGAAACCAGCACCCGCTCCGGGCTGACGAGTTCGAACTTGAATGTGCCTGCCATTGTCAGCTCTTTCCGACTGCCTTACGTCTCGAACGACCGAAAGCGGCCATTCCAGTGCGCTGATCCGCCGCCATCGCACCAATTTCTCACAACGAAACAGGACCGACGATCGCAGGCCGCGCATCATCTCCCCTCAGGAGGCCGCGTCCTCGCCACCACCCTTGGCATCCACATCTTCAGGCGTCTGCACCTTGGTGCCACAGAACGGGCAGAAGAACATCGGATGATCGATCATCCCCGGCTCCTTGTCATCCATCTCGGCGATACCAACCGACATGTACAAAATGCCCTCTTCGCTTTCTGCGATCAGCGGCTCGAAATCCTCGCCGGCCATCGCCTCCTTGAGGCTATCACAGCACGAACCGAACTTGCTTCCGTCAGCAGCCATGGCACTTCTCCAGTAGGATCCAGGGTCCAGGAACGAGGTTTAGGAGATTCTTTCCCAGCCGGAAACCCAGAACCTGATACCCGACGCCTCGTCAGGCGGCTTCTGCCAGCTTTTCGGCCTTCGCAATGGCTTCCTCGATGGTGCCGACCATGTAGAACGCCGGTTCCGGCAGATGATCGTAGTCGCCGTTACAGATGCCCTTGAAGCCCTTGATGGTATCCTTGAGCGGCACCTGGGCCCCGTCCGAACCGGTGAAGATCTTGGCCACATCGAACGGCTGCGACATGAAGCGCTCGATCTTGCGGGCGCGCGCCACCGTCATCTTGTCGTCTTCGGAGAGTTCGTCCATACCGAGGATGGCGATGATGTCCTGCAGCGACTTGTACTTCTGCAGAATGGCCTGCACCTGCCGGGCCACCGCGTAGTGCTCCTCGCCGACAACGCGCGGATCGAGCATGCGCGAGGTGCTATCGAGTGGGTCGACGGCCGGATAGATGCCCTTTTCAGCGATCGAACGCGACAAAACGGTGGTCGCATCCAAGTGGGCGAACGAGGTCGCGGGAGCCGGGTCGGTCAAGTCGTCGGCCGGCACGTAGATGGCCTGGACCGATGTAATCGAGCCCTTCTGGGTCGACGTGATACGCTCCTGCAGCGCGCCCATGTCGGTGGCCAGCGTTGGCTGATAACCCACCGCCGAAGGGATGCGGCCGAGCAGCGCCGACACTTCCGAACCGGCCTGCGTGAAGCGGAAGATGTTGTCCACAAAGAACAGCACGTCCTGGCCCTTGTCGCGGAAGTCTTCGGCGATCGTCAGGCCCGACAGTGCCACGCGCATGCGCGCACCGGGCGGTTCGTTCATCTGGCCGTAAACAAGGGCGCACTTGGAGCCCTTGGACGAGCCGCCATTTTCCTTCGGGTCGACGTTGACCTTCGACTCGATCATTTCGTGATAGAGGTCGTTGCCCTCGCGGGTCCGCTCGCCGACGCCAGCGAACACCGAGTAGCCGCCATGCACCTTGGCGATGTTGTTGATCAATTCCATGATGAGAACGGTCTTGCCGACCCCAGCGCCGCCGAACAGGCCGATCTTGCCACCTTTTGCATAAGGCGCCAGAAGATCGACGACCTTGATGCCCGTGACGAGAACTTCGGCCGCCGTGGATTGATCGGCGAACGATGGGGCCTGCTGATGGATGGCACGCTTATGAGCTGTCTTGATCGGCCCAAGCTCATCGACCGGTTCGCCGATGACGTTCATGATACGGCCGAGCGTTTCGTCACCAACGGGAACCGAGATCGGCTCGCCCGTGTCGGTCACATCCTGGCCGCGGACCAGACCTTCAGAGCTGTCCATCGCGATGGTGCGGACGGTGTTTTCGCCCAAGTGCTGCGCCACTTCGAGCACGAGGCGGCTGCCATTGTTCATCGTCTCGAGCGAGTTCAAAATGGCCGGCAGCACGCCGCCATCGAACTGCACGTCCACGACGGCACCCATCACCTGCCGAATTTTACCGATATTGTTCGTAGCCATTGGTCTCGTCTCGTTTCTCGTTACCATCTTTTGTTGGCTTGCGCGCGGCGCAATTCCAACCTCAACTCTTCTAACCTTTTACGATCGGCGTGAAATCCGACCAGTCCTGCACCGTAAAGCCGCGTACAAACCCGCATCCATCTCGACAACCGTGGCAGCTCTCACAGCGCCAGGATTGCCGCCATCAGATGTCCCACATCTGATCAGCGGCCGCTAGGCTGTCCACACCGTCCATTGCTTGTCTACAGCGCCTCCGCGCCCGAGATGATTTCGATGAGTTCGCGCGTAATGTTTGCCTGACGCTGGCGATTGAACTTGATCGTCAGCTTGTTGATCATGTCACCGGCATTGCGGGTCGCATTGTCCATGGCGGACATACGGGCGCCCTGCTCGGACGCGGCGTTTTCGAGCAAGCCGCGGAACAGCTGCGTGCTGATGTTGCGCTTCAGCAGGAAGCCGAGGATCGCTTCTTCGCTGGGCTCGTATTCGTTGACAGCTTCGGCGCTCGTAGCCGTCGCGCCGGTAGCTTTCTCTTCCGGCAGCTTGGCAGGGATCAGCTGCAAGGCCGTAGGCTTCTGCGCGATCACCGACTTGAATTCCGAGAAATACATGGTGGCGATATCGAACTCGCCGGCTTCGAACAACGCCAGCAGCTTGTCGCCGATGCTTTCGGCATTTACAAAACCGAGGTTCTTGACGCTCTTGAGGTCCACGCGATCGATGATGTTCTTGCCGAAATCGCGACGCAGGTTATCGGCGCCCTTCTTGCCGACGGCGACAATCTTGACTGTTTTACCTTCGCGCGTCAGGCGGTTTGCATCGGCGCGCGCCAGCTTGGCGATGTTGCCGTTGAAGCCACCGCAGAGGCCACGCTCTGCCGTCATGACAACCAACAGGTGCGTCTGATCCTTACCGGTGCCGACCAGCAGCGGCGAGGCGCCGTCCTTATTGGTGACGCGCTTGTTGAGGCTGCCGAGCACCTTATCCATCCGTTCGGCATAGGGCCGCGCCGCTTGCGCAGCGTCCTGTGCGCGCCGCAACTTGGCCGCCGCGACCATCTGCATGGCCTTGGTGATCTTTCGCGTCGCCTTCACAGAGGCAATGCGGACGCGCATATCTTTAAGAGAGGCCATGTGTCAGTCGTCTTTCAGCGTCACGTTGTCAGATCGGCGAAGATTGGGGTCAGGTCTGTCCCAAGTTCCATGCGAAACGCCCGGATACTTTTGATAGACTTCCCGAACCACTCTTTCGATTTCAATTCCAATACCGCTCTGACTAAGTTTCCCAGGTTCTCTTCTTTTGCAGCGAACACGCTCAGTTGCGTTCGTTCAAAACCATGCTTCACCAGAATCTTCTCGATCTCGGCATAAGCACCACGCGAACCCTTCGGGTGATGCTCGTTTGCTTCAACAATTGCCAAGTCATAAGCGATCACAAACATAGGTCAGCGCTCACGGCAGCGTCTCGGCAATCGGATCAGCAAGCACGCTGTCAAGTTTCTCCGTTACCTTCTCGTCCGAGAAAACGATCTCGATATCGACACGCCCATCATCGTGGACCGCCATGATTTCGTATGCCGGGCCGGCATCTCCAAGCCTGCGGAATTGCCCAACGAGCCCCTTGGGATCTGCTAGGTGCTCCTGTTGCGTTTCATGGTACCCAGTCATCCAAGCCTCCGTCGAAAACGTAAATTTCCCCGAACGCTAGCCCCGCGCCACGACTGCTTTTTCTATAGCCTGTTTAATCCTCGACACTTCACCAAGGTCATTTGACTTGTAAGCAGCTATCCTGGCGCTGGCCAGTTGAAGCATCAGACTGTGCGGTGTCCGACTTGCCCACCATGCCGCAATAGATGCTAATCCGATCCCGATCCAGGTGAACTCATCTTTAAAACCCCCACCATGAAGCCAAGCAATTAGCAGAAAAATCGGAACTAAAACAACTGACAAGCCGAACTCGCGTTCAATGCTTACGCCAGAAATTCCATTCACCGGATACGACACGCCACCGACCTGCACCAGCGACTTGTTGACTTGGACTTTTATCCCTCGATAAATCCATTCTTCAGTCATTCTTCACCACAAACGCTTGTGCGGCAACCACATCACATGAACTGCTTCTGCACCGTTTCGACGACGGCCTTGAGCTTGGCGGCAGTCGCATCCGTCAGGTCCGTTGTGGTGCGGATGTCATCGAGGATGGCGATGTTCGGCCCGCGCAGGTTGGCGAGCAGCGCATCTTCGAACGCCTTGATCTTGTTGACCGGCAGCGGGTCGAGGAAGCCGTTGACGCCGCAATAGATCGAGCAGACCTGCTCTTCCATCTTGAGCGGCTGGAACTGGCCCTGCTTGAGCAACTCGGTCAAGCGTGCGCCACGATTGAGCAGGCGCTGCGTTGCGGCGTCCAAATCCGAGCCGAACTGTGCGAACGCCGCCATTTCGCGGTACTGCGCCAGCTCACCCTTGATCTTGCCCGCGACCTTCTTCATCGCCTTCGTCTGCGCCGATGAACCCACACGGCTCACCGACAGACCAACGTTCACGGCCGGACGGATGCCCTGATAGAACAGATCGGTTTCGAGGAAGATCTGTCCGTCGGTGATCGAGATCACGTTGGTCGGGATGAACGCCGACACGTCGTTGCCCTGCGTCTCGATGACAGGCAACGCGGTCAGCGAGCCCTTGCCGGCTTTGTCGCCGAGCTTGGCCGCGCGCTCGAGCAGCCGCGAATGGAGATAGAACACGTCGCCCGGATACGCTTCACGGCCCGGCGGACGGCGCAGCAGCAGCGACATCTGGCGGTACGCGACGGCCTGCTTGGAAAGATCGTCATACACGATCACGGCGTGCATGCCGTTATCGCGGAAGAACTCACCCATGGCACAGCCGGTGAACGGCGCCAGGAACTGCATCGGCGCCGGATCGGACGCGGTCGCGGCCACGACGATCGAGTATTCCAACGCGCCGTTTTCTTCCAACGCCTTCACGAATTGCGCAACCGTCGAACGCTTCTGTCCGATGGCAACGTAGACGCAATAAAGCTTCTTGCTTTCGTCGGTGCCCTTGTTGAGCGCCTTCTGGTTCAGGATCGTGTCGAGCGCGACGGCGGTCTTGCCGGTCTGCCGGTCGCCGATGATCAATTCGCGCTGGCCGCGGCCGACGGGGATGAGCGCGTCGATCGCCTTGAGGCCGGTCGCCATCGGCTCATGCACAGATTTGCGCGGGATGATGCCGGGTGCCTTGACGTCCACACGGGCCTTTTTGTCGGCCTTGATCGGGCCTTTGCCGTCGATCGGATTGCCGAGACCATCGACCACGCGGCCGAGCAGGCCCTTGCCGACCGGCACTTCCACGATCGCGCCGGTCCGCTTGACCGTGTCGCCTTCCTTGATCGAACGGTCATCGCCGAAGATCACCACGCCGACGTTGTCGGCTTCCAGGTTCAGCGCCATCCCGCGGATACCGCCGGGGAATTCCACCATCTCACCGGCCTGGACCTTGTCGAGGCCGTAGACGCGCGCAATGCCGTCGCCGACCGACAGCACCTGTCCGATTTCGGAGACCTTGGCCTCCTGGCCGAAATTCTTGATCTGATCCTTGAGGATCGAAGTAATTTCAGCGGCGCGGATATCCATCAGCCGGTCCCTTTCATGGCGAATTTGAGCTGGTCGAGTTTTGTTCGGAGCGAGCTATCGATCATCTTGCTTCCGACCTTGACGACAAGGCCTCCCAGCAACGTAGGATCGACCTTCGCGGAAATCGTCACATCCTTGCCGACGCTCGACTTGAGCTGGTCCTTAAGGGCTTGCAGTTGAGCGTCCGACAGCGGCTGGGCCGACGAAACATCCGCCGACACTTCGCCCCGCGCACGCGCCGCGATCTGCCGATAGGCTTTGACCATGTCGGCCGCCGCGAACAGCCGGCGGTTCGACGCCAGCACGCGCAGGAAGTTGGCAGCCAACCCGCCGATGCCCGCCTTCGCTGCAACTGCCGCGATCGCCTTACCCTGCACATCGGCCGGAAACACAGGGCTCGTCACCAGATGGCGCAGATCGTCGCTCTCATCCAGCAGCGCTTTGAATTTAACGAGGTCTTGCTCGACCTGGACGTGCGTACCTTGCTCCTTGGCAAGATCGAAGAGGGCGGATGCGTAGCGCTCCGCAACGCCCGTCATGGTTTGTTCGCTGGCCACGTGGGATCGTCTCGACAGAAAATTGGGTGTGCCGCGCGCCGCAAGAGTGCGTCACAACTGCTCACCGCGAGGTGGGAACCCAGGTCCGCGCCGCAATACGACATCGAAACCTGGCGAGAAACCACGAGGCGAACGTGCGAGTAAGCTTCCCCCCTCGCGCCCCACACCCTGGCTATAAGCGGTGCCTTATCACGCTCATGTTGGCCGTTCAACGGTCATAGGCAGTACGATTTGCCGCACTGACTGGTTTTGCAGGGGCCAGCGTCCGAAAGTCTAACGCCGCGTGCTCCGATCGCGGCCACACGCACATTTGAGTTCGGCGAATGCGCGCGTGTTCCGCTCAAGATGAACCGCGTCTGACACTATGGTTCAGACAGCACTCATCACGACGGAGATAGAGACGCGCGCAATGCCTTGCGGTGACGCAAGTCGCCTGATTCACTGATCTGCCATCTTCCGCTCGCTGCAGAATGTTGTAGCGTGCACCTCCAGTCTCAAGCGTCACTCCAGAACGGTCGGCCTCCCATGTCCAGATCACTCCGCTCCCAGCCGCGTCACCTCACATCGCTGCTGGTCCTCGCGTCCGTGCTGGCCGTCCCTCTGGCCGCGCTGTCGAGCGCTCAGGCCCAGCCTTTCGACCCGGCCCAAAAAAGCGTCCAACGGCCGCTCCAGCCAAAGCCTGCGCCGCAACCCCTGGCACGCCCGACGCCGCAGCCCCAGCCGCGGGTCGTAGCCCCCCAGCGGCCGATCATAGCGCGCCCGGCCACGCCAACACCCGATCGCCCCCGCTACGAGCCGCCACGCCGTGAAGTCCGCGGCACCGGCGAACGCCGCATAGAAAGCGGCGAACGCCGCATAGAAAGTGGCGAACGCCGCATAGAAACCGGCGAACGCCGCTGGCAAGGTGGCGAACGCCGCCGTGACTATCGCCCGGGCATCGCTGCCGGCGTCGCCGCCGTGATCATCGGGTCCACCCTGGGCTATCGCTACTATCGCGGCCCCGACCGGGAATCTCTCTACGATCGCTGCGACCGCAATTTCCCCGACTTCGACTACGACACCGGCACCTTCATCAACGACGACGGCGACCGCCAGCTCTGCCCCTATCTGGCGCCCTACGTCGACTGATTGCCCCCCACAACGGTGGACGCCGCGCGGCTGGACCTCGACACCGAGTGGCCCGTCGCGCCGAAATCGCATCATGGCTGCGATCGAGTTCGATTTTGGCGCGACACCAGGGCCACTAGAAA
>JANYHP010000044.1 GCA_025359005.1 Hyphomicrobiaceae bacterium
ATCGTCATGTTTTGGAAACGTCGCAAAGCCGTCAGCAACGCCGACCACGGCGTGCACCAAGCGGTGGGCGTCAGGGTCGAGGCCATTGTCGACGAAGTGCTGGCGCGAGAACTTGACGTGGCCTTCATCGCCTTCGACGCCAACCAGGGTCAGCTTTTTGATCCCGCGCTTCCGGGCGGCCACCGCACCGGCGACGAGCCAAGGTGCCCAGCCCGCACCGAGCTCCACCACGGTCATCTGATCGCGTGCCTCAAGGACCGAGCGCAGCGTCCCCGCCCATTCGGCAAGATCGTGCATGGGGCCGTTGGGTGCCCCCGGCGGGCCACCGATTGTGCCCGACCACGACGCATAGGCCGACGGCAGATACGTGCAGCGCGTCACGACGCCCAGAAAATCGGCGAATGTTCCTTCCGGCGGCCGCTGGGTCGCATAGGGCTTGAACCGTTCGATCACGCCCATGTCGCTCAACGCGCCCGCACGTTCAACAGCGGCACCGAACTCGCCCGGCGTCTGCAGGCGATATTCGTCACACCCGACGAAGGCATCGCGCAGCATGTCGGCACTTGCATGCGCCCGGGTGTGGAATTCGACGACCTGCTCATTCGGCGGGTTGCGCTTCAGCAACAGGCGAAAAGCCCACAGCACGCCTTCCCGCATATCGACGCCCAGACCCGGCCGCAGCGCGATCGGCACGCCCGGAGGCGGCACGACACCGGCGCACACGCTCTCCAGCACAAACGCCTTCAGGGCCGCGGCCGAACTGGCGTCCTCGAGACAACGCGCGATTTCGGCGTCGTCATGCGGATCCCGGGCAGCCAACAGCCGTAGAGCCCAGATGACGCCTTCGCGCCAATTCAAATCGACGACCTCTTCGCTCGGCACTGGCACAGGCATCTGGACGTCTCCAAGCGGCACACTATGTCTGGATCTACCTCACGCCCGGACAGCCCGAACGTGCCCCAGACCGGGGGCCGGGCCTCACTAGCGGAAATGACCCCGCACCGGTAGTGGCCAAAATTGACGTGCCCACAGGCGTGCCCCGCGGCCGACGGCCAAGACACACGCGGGCATGACACCAGCGGCCCTGACACCAACGGCCCGGACACCTGTGCCGCCGCGTGCTTGCTTGCCTCCGTTGCGATTTGCAGGTAAGCGACCGTCGATGTTCTCCGACCAGCAAAAACGAGCAAAAACGAGACTTGTCGCGGTTGCGGCGACAGCGAGGAAAATTATGTCAGGCATCAAACAGACCTCACTCTCCACTGCCGCCTACATTCCCACTAGCGTTTTTGCCGGGACACTCCCTGGCCCCTACATGGCCTCCGCGCATTGCCTCGCATCGGACTTTTTTCATCCCCAGTTCAAGGACTTCTGCACGCTCTACAAGCATCCCCACCAGTTGCATCGCAAGCTTTGGGAATGGGCCTTTGTCTATCACCACCTGCTCGAAGAGGGCGCGCTGTTCCCGGGCGCGCGCGGAATTGGCTTTGGCGTCGGACAAGAGAGACTGCCGGCGCTGTTCGCCTCGCTCGGGTGCCATGTGCTCGGCACGGACGCGCCGGCGGGTGTTGCCGAGGACGCTGGATGGCGCGAAACCGGACAGCATTCCGCCAAGCTCGATGACTTGTTCGCCCCCGAGCATCTCGACCGCGCGACGTTCGAGCAACGCGTCTCGGTCGCCGAGTGCGACATGAACAACATCGGTGACGCCTTCACCGGCCACGATTTCTGCTGGTCGGCGTGCAGTTACGAACATCTTGGATCGATCGATCTCGGCCTCGACTTCGTGGTCAACAGCGTCGAGCAGACATTGAAGCCGGGCGGCGTCGCCGTCCACACCACAGAACTCAATCTGAGCTCCAATACCGAAACAGTGTCCAGCGGCCAGACCGTGCTGTTCCGTCGCCAGGATTTCGAACGCCTCGAGGCTCGGTTGGCCGAGCGTGGCCACACCGTGAAGCCCTTCCGCCTGCTGCCGGGGATGTCGTATATCGATGGCCTTGTCGACGTGCCACCCTACACCGCTGAGCCGCACCTCAAGCTCCAGATCGGCGAATACGTATCGACTTCGGCGGGCATCGTCGTCCGCCGCGGCCCTGCTTGACCAACGGATCTTATTTCTGGTCGCAGCCTATGCAAGGCCTTGTCTGTCAGTTTGCACGCATGCCGGCAGCCCACGGCAATCGCAGACCTGGGGCGCCTACGGGTTGTTAACCAAGACCACAGTCTCCGCCGCGGTATTCATTTTGCATCAGCGTTCCTGCGCTACAATCATCGTGCCTAACCGCTGGCCGTACGATCTGGCGCAGCGTCGGGCCAGTTGCGCCGAGATAGTGCGGGTTGCGCGTCGAAAATTTGTCGCCGTGTGGCCCAACCGAGCGGATAGACAGCGAGGAAAACGCTCCAGGAGCCCAACTCGGATCGCAAGATGCAGATTTCGTATGCGCAAAATTTCGAGGACGTAATCCTCTGGCGCGCGTTAAAACACGTCGCCAAAGGTTTCTATATCGATATCGGGGCCCAGGACCCACTGATCGATTCCGTCAGCCTGGCGTTTTACGCGCAAGGTTGGCGCGGGCTGCACGTGGAGCCGTCTCCCGTTTACGCCAGCGCCCTGCGTAAGGCGCGCCCCGATGAGCGCGTCATCGAGGCGGCAGTCGGAACCGCAGGCAACCAAATCGAGTATTTTGATATTCCGGGCACCGGTCTCGGCACAACTGTTGCAGAAACGGCAGCGGTGCATTCCGGTGCAGGTCGCCAGGTTTCCAAACGCCTCGTGGCGTGCCGGACCCTTGCGTCGATATTGGACGAGTTCGCCGACCGTGAGATCCATTGGATGAAAATCGACGTCGAAGGCGGTGAGGCAGACGTCCTGACATCGTGGTCGCCGTCTCAGAAGCGGCCCTGGATCGTCGTCGTCGAAAGCACAAAACCGAATTCGCCCGAGCAGACGCATCAGACCTGGGACGCGACCGTTACGGCGCTCGGCTACGAGTTCTGCTATTTCGACGGGTTGAACCGGTTCTACCTGAGCGAACACCATCCAGAGCTGAAAGCTGCATTCAGTTCCGGCCCGAACGTGTTCGACGCCTTTGCTTTGAGTGGGACCGCCAGTGCGTGGTTCGGGCGTAAATTGTCAGGCGACCTTGCCGAATCCGAAGCACAGTGCAGCAACCTTTTGGCCGAACTGCACATCGCCCAGAGCGACTTGTACGCGCGCGGCCGGTCGCTTGCTGAAAATGATCGAAGCCTTCAGGACCTGAGGGAGCAAGTTGCCGGCCTGAAAAGTTATCGGGATGTGTGCACGCGCGCCATGGATTCGCTTGCGGTCGAATCGCACGCCCGCCTGTCGATCCTGAGCACCTCGG
>JANYHP010000081.1 GCA_025359005.1 Hyphomicrobiaceae bacterium
CACCCGTGACCGTTCAAGCACCCATGACCGTGCAAGCACCCATGACCGATCTCGATCCATCCTCTGGTCCGTCCTTAGCAGCCCCGCGCGCACCCGCGCGCGCGCTGACTGAAAAGGACGCCATCGATATCTGGATCGCCCGCTGGTTGCGCATCCGCCAGAAAGATCTGCTTGCCCGCTACGGCTGCGACAGCCGGCGCCTTTATGAAATCTGGTGGGGGGATAAATTCCCAGCCAGTCGCCGCAAGGCCGCAGATGCCTTCCGGGAGCGTTTTCCCGGCCAGGCCGACCGCACTGACTTCGGCTATCGCCGCATTCCCCGCAGCGCGCCCAACCCAACCCAAATCGATCTGTTTGATTGAGCGAGCGCCAAGCAGAGGCCGCCGAAGCGGCCTCGCCGATAAGCGATAAAAATCTGCAAAATCAAACAACAGTCGTACGCATGCGTTGGGCAACCACCGAATGCGGACTTCGGTTTTCCACAGCGCGCGCGGGCACGCGCGAAAAAAAGAACATTGCAGGAACTTTCCATTGACTCAGGCTGATTCCGGTGCGATGTTCTCTCAACGTTCACACACTTTCAAGACGGAGTTCATATGCCGACCTTGATGATCGCCTACGATCTCTGCGACCCGGATAGCAATTCGGGGCCGCTCACAACCGCCATTCGGCAGCTCGGGGATCGATGGGCACGGCCACTGGCAACGTCTTGGTACGTGGAGACCATGGCAACGCCAGCGGAGGCCGAGGCCCTGCTTGCGGGCTTTATTTGCGACGATGACGCCCTCCTGGTGCAGGAAGTCATCGGCCAGGCGGCCTTGTCCAACACCGTACTTCGCTGGTCCGGCCAGTCCGTAACGTGCGCGAACCCACGCGCTGCGACAACGGGTCTCGGTTCACTGCGGCTGGTGCAGCCGGTTCCGCGTTTACCAAACTCGGAGGCCGCAGTGGCGGAAGCCGCATGAAGTCCCCATTTCATTCCTATTGCGTCGGCTTCCCTCTCGGCTGATGCATGTCCGGCTGGTCGCAGGGTAGCGGCTGCTTGTCGGAATTCCGTCGGTAGATTGCCCAAATCTACTGGCAAGCTACCCTGAGCTTGGTTGCTGGCACGCCCTCTCGTCAGCCTCCCGGCCAAAACCGAGCGACGCGCCGTGCGTAGCTGGCTGTACCTGGATGAGTACTATCCAGGGTCCCCGCTGGACGAGCCGGCATCGGCGCGTCGCTCGCGAATTCCCCTGCTGCCCTTCGGGATCAATCCACGACCGGCTGCAGCGTGACAGGCCCTTGCGGCCCTTAAGGCGCCCAACGCAGAAAATTGGCGATCAGCCCGAGGCCCAGCGCCTGGCTTTTCTCCGGGTGGAACTGCGTCCCCGCCACATTGTCGCGGCCGACCATCGCCGTCACCGCCCCGCCGTGATCGGTTGCCGCCACCATATCCCCGCTCCTCGTCGCCACCAACTGGAACGAGTGCACGAAATAGGCATGCAGGCCGTCCGGCCCGGTCTCGATGCCCGCAAGCAAAGCGTGCGGTCGGAGCACCGTCAACGTATTCCAACCCATATGCGGGATCTTCAGCTGCGGCCCATCGCGCGTGTCGGGCACGATAACCGCCACGTCACCATCGATCCAACCAAGCCCGTCGGTCGTCTCGAATTCAAGGCCACGCGTCGCCATCAGCTGCATGCCGACGCAGATCCCCAGAAACGGCCGGCCGCGCGTCCGCACCACGTCGTCGAGTGCGGCCCGCATGCCCGGCACGGCATCGAGACCACGCTTGCAGTCGGCAAACGCGCCGACCCCGGGCAGCACCACGCGGTCAGCCTTCGCCACCACGTCCGGCGCATCCGTCACCACAATCCGCGCGGGCATGCCGCTGTCGCGCGCGGCCCGCTCGAACGCCTTCTGCGCCGAGTGCAGATTGCCCGACCCATAGTCGATAATGGCAACGGTTTGCATGGTCCGGCGCTCACAGGTCCGATCGTCTCGAATACGCAATCACCAAGCGCGCAAAGCTCTATGAATCAGCGCAGCTCAGACCGCCAATCGCTTCCAATCGACAGGCGACTAAAATTAAAAATTCTGCTTTGAGAATGTGGAGGCCACGCCCGGAATTGAACCGGGGTACGCGGATTTGCAGTCCGCTACGTCACCACTCCGCCACGTGGCCT
>JANYHP010000084.1 GCA_025359005.1 Hyphomicrobiaceae bacterium
CTTGCGGTGGCCGTCGTGATAACCGGCTTCATCCTGGGGTTAGGCCTCGCGTGTGTTCGCGCTTATGGTCTTCGCACGCTCAACGCGCTGATTATCATTTTTGTCGACATGTTCCGCGCTCTGCCGCCTCTAGTTGCCATCCTGCTCATCTATTTTGGGTTGCCGAACGTCGGCATCAACCTGCCGAGCTTCGCGGTCCTCTGGCTGGTCTTGAGCTTCGTTCTGGCTGCTTTCGCAGAAGAGATTTTCTGGGCTGGCATAACTGCGACGCCCAAAGGGCAATGGGAGGCCGCGCGCTCAACCGGCCTGACGCTTACCCAGACGCTGACGTCGGTGATCCTGCCGCAGGCAATCCGCGTCGGCGTCGCGCCACTCACCAACCGCACCATCGCCATCACAAAGAATACGGCCCTCGGCACCGTCATCGGCGTGCCGGAAATTCTCAATCAGGCCACAAGCGCGCAATCGTTCACCGGCAATGCAACGCCGCTGATGATGGGCGCCCTCGCCTACATCCTCATCTTCGTACCCGTCGTCGTGCTCGGTCGCTGGATCGAGACGCGTTTCGCCTGGCGGAGGACGTAACCATGGACGTCGTCCTCCAGCAATTCCTCAATTTTGAAATCATGCAGAAGGTGTGGCCGCTCCTGCTCCGCGGGCTGGGCACGACGCTGCTGCTTTGTGTAATCGTCATCCCGTTGGGCCTTGGAGGTGGACTGGCCGTCGCACTTGCGACCACGTCACGGCGCACATGGCTGCGCTGGACAGCGATTGCTTTGGTGGATTTGTTTCGTGCCGTCCCGCCGCTGGTCTTGCTGGTGCTGCTTTACTCCGGTCTGCCATTTGCTGGTATTCGACCATCTCCAATCCAGGCCGTTGCCATCGGGTTTCTACTCAACACGTCAAGCTACTATGGCGAAGTCTATCGTGCCGGCATCGAAAGCGTTGGTCGTGGTCAGTGGGAGGCGGGGCGTTCGACCGGCCTGTCCGGGTTCCAGACCCTTGCCTATGTCGTGCTGCCGCAGGCCGTTCGCAACGTGCTGCCGGATCTGATCTCCAACACGGTGGAAGTGGTCAAGCTCACCTCGATTGCTAGCGTGGTTTCGTTTCCGGAGCTGCTCTACTCGGCCGATATGGCGCGGTCGCTGACGTTCAATTCCAGCCCCGTCGTGCTCGCAGCATTGATGTATCTTGCGATACTATGGCCATTGGTTCGGCTGGTCAGTAGGCTCGAGCGGCGGATCGCATCGTGACGTACGTGGAGATCGAAGCATGGCTCGCATTCTGAACATTGCGGCGGCGCAGCTTGGGGCCATCCAGAAGGCCGACAACCGCGACACCGTTGTCCAGCGGATGATCGTGTTGGCCGACAAAGCCAAGGCCAAGGGCGCCGACTTCATCGTTTATCCCGAGCTGGCGCTCACCACGTTCTTCCCGCGCTGGTATCACGAGAATCGCGCGGACGCCGACGTCTGGTTCGAGCACGAAATGCCAAATCGAGCGACCAGCCCGCTGTTCGATTGCGTCAAGGCACACAGCATGGGAATGACATTCGGTTACGCCGAGCGGACGCTAGAGGGCCGGCATTTCAATACCTCCATCCTCGTCGACAAATCCGGAAAAATTGTCGGCAAGTACCGCAAGGTTCATCTCCCCGGGCACGCTGAATTTGATCCGCAGCGCACCCATCAGCACCTCGAAAAGCGCTACTTCGAACCCGGCGACCTGGGCTTCCAGGTCTGGCGGACGATGGGTGGCCTCTTCGGAATGATGATCTGCAACGATCGCCGTTGGCCCGAGGCCTATCGTGTGATGGGGCTGCAAGGGGTGGAAGTGATCACCTTGGGCTTCAACACGCCATCCTACAATTCGCAGAAGCCCGATGAGGGGCCGGAGCAACGCATCTTCCATCACAAACTGTCACTGCAGGCTGGCGCCTATCAGAATTCCACCTGGGTCGTCGCGGTTGCCAAGGCTGGCGTCGAGGACGGGAACCCCATGTTCGGCTGCAGCGTCATCGTCGACCCGGATGGCGAAATTGTCGCCGAGACCAGGACCGAGGACGACGAGGTGATTGTCCATCCGTGCGACCTCGACGCGACGAAGTTCGGCAAGGAAACCATTTTCGACTTCAAGCGCCACCGCCGCATCGAGCATTATGGATTGATCACGTCCAGGATCGGTGCAGAACCACCAACGGAATAGGCTCATAGATGGCTGATCAGTTTTTTGACTTCGCGGCGTTGCAGGCCATCGAGCGTTACAAGCTGCTGTGCGGCATCGTCGTGCCGCGCCCGATCGCGCTGGTGACGTCCGTGGATGCCAGGGGCCGGGTCAATGCGGCACCGTTTTCGTTCTTCAACGCCTTCTCGGAAGATCCCGCCCAGGTCGTGCTGGGGCTCCAGCACAAGCCCGAGGGCGGGCCGAAGGATACAACCCGCAACATCGCCCGGGCACAGGCATTCGTCGTCAACATGGTCGATGAGCCGCTGGCCGAACTCATGAACATTTGCGCCACTGATTTCCCACCGGACGTCAGCGAAATCGAGGAACTTGGCATTGCGACCGCCCCGTGCCGGCACATAGCAGTTCCGCGCATCGCAGCCGCACCGTTTGCCCTGGAATGCAAGCGAATCGTCACGCTGGCCTTTTCCGACACCAGGGAAATGTTGATTGGAGAGGTGTTGGCCGTCCACGCTCGCGACGGCCTCGCCGATCCGGCGTCGCACTATGTCGACACAGGTGCCTACCGCCCCATCGGCCGCCTCGCTGGAACGGCCTATTGCCATCAGGGCGAAGTGTTCAAGATGGAGCGCATCAGCTACGAGACTTGGCGTCAACGTCGCAACAATCGATAGGAGGCGCCGGGTTCGGCGTTTTAGAGATCCTGGCTTCTGGGGTTTGCTCAGAAGCCCTTGAACGATAGTTGTGATGCTGGGAAGTGCCCCCTGGGCGCCGCTGTCACCAACTGTGCAGTGCCCAGTCGGCGCCTCGTCAGGACGCCGCGGCTGACGTCTCTTTCTCGCCGTCCGGCGCTCGGTCTGCGTCGGCGGCGTTTGCGGCAGCGACCCGATCCATCACTTCGAGGGCGATGGCCTTGATCGAGGCGCCGACCGCGCCAGGGTATTTGCTTAGCCAGGACCGCCCTTCCGGCGAGAACTGGGTGACGTGCTGGAGCGCCATCGATCGATGGATGGGCTGCGTGAAGCATCGGTTGTCTGCCCGATCTCGCAGCCACGAGTCATAGTCGCGATCCTGCGCTCCATTCGGGTCCATGAGATTGACGACCACGCCCAAGTTTTCGGCAAACCCCATCTCTGGGTTCAGCGCCTTGAACCTGCGGAACACTTCTAGGCCGCACACCGAAATGTAGTCTGGCTTTGTCGGTGAAATGTGGAAGTCTGCTTCCCGCAGCCACGCTTCCGTAAGCACCGATAATCCAGGCGGGCAGTCGATGAACACGTAGTCGTAGCCCGGTTTCACTCCATCCAGGAGCATCTTGATCGTCGCCCGCAGCGCCGCATGCCGGCTTTCCTTCGATACTTCCCGCTCAAACAGTGTCAGCTGCATATCGCTGGGGATGAGAAAGAGGCCCTGCGCGTCGTCGATATCGGAGCTGCCGCCGATCACGAATTTCTGCCACTCGAGCTTCTGCTGCTGCAACACGCTGGCGGCGAGCAGGTCGACGATGGTCGTTGCATCTGATTGCAGCTTGTGCAGGCGCATCGACGTCATCAGCATGGCGCTGACGCTGGCCTGCGCATCAGAATCAATCACCAGCACAGTCTTGTTGAAGATTGCGGTCAGTGTCTCAGCCAGTGCCAGCACGAGCGTCGACTTGCCGACGCCGCCCTTGGTATTCATGACCGCTATGGTCGTGCGCTTCATCTGAGGCAGATCCCCTTGTCGTGGCGACACCACAAGCAGCGGTGGCCAATCGGGCGTGGTGCCCTATGACACGAATGATTACCGCCGCATACCTCTGTGCCAGCACAGCCTGCAAGCCAAAAATTCTACTTAAACAGCACTCTGAAAAATGCGATCCGCGTCCAAATCCCCGCACCCCATTTGATCACCCAACACCGCCTATAGTCAATTATTTTGACGCCCCCGTGATGCGAAATGAGCAATGCCCCGCAACTGTGTCCCCAACAACGGCATCGGGCGCACCGCCTGCGGTGCGCCCGAGAAAAAAATCGATTGGTTTCAATTTATTCGACTGCCGAACGACGGCAAGGCGTGTCAGTGGAACCAGCTGTCTGACGTCCGTTGCCAGCGGCTATCGCCCTTCTGCACGAGCACCTGCTGTTCCACCACACCCATCACCGGCGGCCGCACGACCACGCTCTGGCTGGCCGGGCGCACGACGACTGGCCGGTCAACGTAGTCATACCGTGGTGGCACATACGAGCGCACAACCGTTGCCGGCGCGGTCTGCACGGTTTGCCGAACGGTCTGGTAGACCGCTGGGACAGCCTGCGCCATCCGCGTTGCCGGCGCCACTTGCACCGTGCGCTCGACATCACGTGTCACGGCCGGAACGAGTATTTTGCACATCGTCTCGCGGCCGAGACGATCCACCTGCCGTTCCCATCGGAAACCCGCCGCCTGCACGACCACCGTTTCCCGTATTGTTCGATATTGGGCCGGCACGGTCGCATAGGCGACGCTAGCCGGCGTGACGACCACGGCGCGCTCCACCGTCCCGTAACGGGCCGGCACCTGCTCCGCCACCCAGCGACCCGGCGTCGTCACGACGCGGTCGGTCCGCGTGGCCACCACGGCCGGCTGACTGACAACCTCGCGCCGCGCCGGCGCCAAGACGACGGGCCGCGCTACCGTTGTGTACACGTCAGGCGTTGTCACTTTTTCGTAGCATTCCACCGCCCGGCCTTCGCCGCACCGGAAGGCCTGGGCCGGCGCCGACATCGTGGATATGACAGCCGTCAGCACAGCAGCCGCGGGTACGAAACGCAAAGTCATCTAAGTCTCCGAAATGTTGGTCTTCAAAACTGCGAACCCAACTGGGCCCGCCGTCGCACAGTGCAGTCTATGGATTTCTGTGCCAGCATTCCGCCTGTCTTGAAAACCAGCGAAGCGCGACAACAGCTTAACAATACTAGATTTTTTCAGCTTTTGCTTGAAAGAGCCCGGTCAAGGTA
>JANYHP010000104.1 GCA_025359005.1 Hyphomicrobiaceae bacterium
AACCTTGGCCGCGCGGTGCTGCCCGAAGCGGCGATTTGCGCGGCGATCACCGCCATGCGCCACCCGGTCAACATCGAATTCGATATCGACGGCGGCCGCCGCGGCGAGCGCGATGACCACGTGCGCGGCTTGATCCGCGAAATCACCGGCGCCGAGGACTGCGTCGTCGTCAACAACAATGCAGCCGCTGTTCTGCTCGTGCTCAACACGTTCGGCCAGGGCCGCGAGGCGATCGTCTCGCGCGGCGAACTGATCGAGATCGGCGGCGCGTTCCGCCTGCCCGACATCATGGCGCGGGCCGGCGCGCGGCTCGTGGAAGTCGGCACGACAAACCGCACCCATCTGCGCGACTACGAAGCGGCGCTTTCAGACGCGACCGGGCTGATCATGAAGGCCCACACGTCGAACTATCTGATCCAGGGCTTCACAGCCTCGGTGCCGGCAACAGAACTCGCAAACCTTGCAGGCGCGCGCGGCGTGCCGTTCATCGACGATCTCGGCTCGGGCACGCTGGTCGATCTGGCGCGCTACGGGCTGCGCCGCGAGCCGACCGTGCAGGACGCGCTCGCAGCCGGTGCCGATCTCGTCACGTTTTCCGGCGATAAGTTGCTGGGTGGTCCGCAGGTGGGCATCATCGCGGGCAGAAAGGACCTCGTGGCAAAAGTCGCGAAAAATCCGCTGAAGCGCGCGCTGCGCATCGACAAGATCCGCATGGCCGCGCTGGCTGCAACCTTGAAGCTCTATCGCGACCCCGACAGGCTGGCGGAGACGGTCCCGACGTTGCGCGCGTTCGTCCGCAGCCGCGCCGAACTGACGGCCGCGGCGCACCGCCTGTTACCGGCCATGGCCGCCGCGTTCGAGGGGCAGACGCATGTCGCCGTGATCGACTGCGGCAGCCAGATCGGCTCGGGTGCGCTGCCGCTCGAAACGCTCGACAGCGCCGGGCTGTCCATGATCCCGGTGCAAAACAGCGGCACCGCGCTGGCCCATCTGACGGCGGCGTTCCGTGCCGCGCCCATTCCGGTGATCGGTCGCGTGCACGAGGGCACTTTCATGCTCGATGTCCGGTGCCTGGATGACGCGGCGGCCTTTGCAGCCCAACTGCCTGCCATCGCCCAAGATCTCAAGCGACGGACCCTGTGATGGCTGCCACCAAACCCCTTTCCGGCGCACCCCTTTCCGGCTCACCCCTTTCCGGCACGATGGCGGATGGGTCTTCAGACATCGCCGTGCAGATGCGTGCTGCGTCCGCTGCCGCGGCGCGCGGCGACTACGACGCGGCACTCGACGACTGGAACCATTGCGCCCATCGGGGCAACGCGCGGGCGCAAGCCGAGATTGGTCGTTGCTTCGTCGATGCGTTGGGCGTCGAACGCGATACGACCCTGGCGCACACATGGTTGAAGCTGGCGGCGGACGCCAAGGATGCCCTCGGCCAGCGTCTGCTCGGTGATTATTATTTCAACGGCGAGGGCGGCACACCGGATCGGACTATCGCTGAGGAGTGGTACGCGCGGGCGGCAGCGCAGGGCGACCCGCTGGCGCAGGAGATGCTGTCGTGGATCTACACCGAGGGTGACGGGCGTACGCCCGACTACGCCAAGGCGCGTGCCTGGGCGTTGCTGGCGGCCGAGCAGGGCGTCGCGAAAGCGATGACGCGACTAGGGTTCCTGTTCCACAATGCCATGGGTGTTCCGCGCGATCCGGCGGCGGCGGCGGACTGGTGGACAAAAGCCGCAGCCCTCGGCGACCCGGACGGGCAGGCGATGCTCGGCGCGGCATTGTTGCTGGGCTCCGGCGTCGCGCGTGATCCCCAAGTGGCCTACATGTGGCTCACGCGCGCGACGGCGGGCGGCAGTGCGTTTGCCGCGCCCTATCTGCCGGCCGCAGCTCAGGCCTTGACGCCGCACGAACGCGCGGAGGCCGAGCGCCGCGCCGGCCAACCGCTCGACGGAGCGGCGCCATGATCATCGGCACTGCAGGTCACATCGACCACGGCAAGTCGACCCTGGTGCGGGCGCTGACCGGTGTCGAGACAGACCGGCTGGCCGAGGAGAAAGCGCGCGGCATCTCGATCGAATTGGGTTTTGCCTATTGGTCGCAGTCCGATGGCCGCATCATCGGCTTCGTCGACGTGCCCGGCCACGAGGCGTTGGTGCACACGATGCTGGCCGGCGCGTCGGGGATCGACGCGGTGCTGCTGGTGATCGCCGCCGACGACGGCGTGATGCCGCAGACGCGCGAGCATCTCGCCATCATGGATCTGCTGGGTCTCTCACAGGGTGTTGTGGCACTCAATAAATCCGACATGGTCGATGCCGCTCGCCTTGCCACCGTCAGGCACGACGTGCGGCGTGCGCTGGCGGGTACGGGCCTCGCCGACGCGCCCATTCTGCCCGTTTC
>JANYHP010000127.1 GCA_025359005.1 Hyphomicrobiaceae bacterium
GTGCAGCTTTTGCATCTGACGTTTGGTCACCAGTCTTGCCGCAAACGGGTACCAAACGTCAGATGCGCTGCACTAGCGCCGACACCGACACCGCCGCTGATTGAAAACGTCTCGCCGTTGCCCCAGAGGTTCCGATCGAGAACGCCCATCGCCGATATGCCGTAGGCGGTCTGTCCGTTGAACAATCCGACCCCGCCCCTGACGCCGAACCTGTCACCCGCCGCCAAAACCGGGTCAGCCAGCGCCAGCGCCACCGCCACACCGTCCATCGCAATCGAGGTTTTGAGATCAAGCACGTCGAGGCGGTGATTGGCGCGATTGGCTTCGTTGAGAGCGGTGCCTGCCGTCGTCAGTGCCGCGGACGCGTTCTGCTCGGCGCTGTTGATGCGGGTGTCGAAGGTCGAGACCGTATTGGACAGCGTCGTCACTTGGGTCTGCGTTGCCGCAATTGCGGCTGTGTTGGCTGACGTCTGCTGCTGGACTGTCGCAACTTTTGCTTCCGTCGACGTCACGCGCGCATCAAGCTGATTGACCCGGGTCGAAGTGTCCGTGATACGCCGGTCGTACGTGGCAACGGTGGCTTCGACAGCGCCGACACGGTTGGTCAATTGCCCGGTCTGCGTCTCGACCGCGGTCATGCGGTTCTCTGTGTTGGCGATGCGGCCGTTGAAGCTGCCGACCGTCGTTTCGACCGACGTCATGCGCGTGCCGAGCCCGCCGATGGCGGCGGTATTGCCTGCCGTCTGGCTTTGCAGGGTCGAGACGGAGGTCTTGAGGTTGGACACGTCGGTTTCAACCGCGCCCACACGGGTCCCTAGTCCGGCGATGGCCGTGGTGTTCGCATTGGTCTGGGTCTGCAGCGTGCCAATTGTCGCCTCGGCGGCGCCCATACGCGTCGTGAGCGCAGTAGTGTTTGTGGTGTTCGTCGTGACCTGGGCTTGGAGTGCACCACCGTCTCCGGCGACGTTGCCCTGAGCGTCCGTCGTCAACACCTGGAGCGGGCCCGTTTGAGCACTTCGGCTGCCGGCCGTGCCGACACCGGCCATCGTGTACGTTGCTGTTGCACCACCAAGAGCGATCTGCCCGGCGCGGGTGGTTGCAGCACCAGCCCCGATGGCAACTGAACCGGCTTGCGCCGCCGTGGCGCCGGCTCCCAAGGCCACGGCGCGGGCGCCTGCTGCGGTGCTTCCCGATCCCAGCGCCATGGCGGCAATTCCGCCGGCATTGGCGTTGGCACCCAGTGCAACCGCGTTGGCGCCCAAAGCCTGCGAACTGAACCCGACGGCCGTGGCGTAATCGTCCTGCGTCCTGGCAAGAGATCCCACGGTCGTGGAGCCAAGGCCGCTGGCCCGCGCTCCGCGCCCGACCGCCGTGGCATTTTCCGATTGCGCCACAGAAGACGACCCGAGGGCTGTCGTATTGAGCGCCTGTCCTTGCGCCGCGGCGCCGATCGCGGTGCTGTTGACGCCCTGCCCCTGGGCGGCGGCGCCCAAGGCCGTCGCATTGGTTGCTTGGGCCTGCGCGCTCGTCCCGACGGCGGTCGATGTGGCACCAAACGCAAAGGCCGACGCGCCGACGGCCACGGCGTTGGCGCCATCGGCCTGTGCGGACGTGCCGACAGCTGTTGAATTGTCCCCTGTTGCCCGAGAGAGGGCACCGTAGGCAGAAGCCGACGCGCCGGCCGCCGTCGCTTGAGGCCCGGCTGCAGTGGCGCTTGACCCGCTGGCATTGGCGCCAGGGCCACACGCAAAACCTGTCGCCGACGACGTCGCACCACCACTGGTTCCGTCGAATTGTTGGCAGACCGATTGGGCCGCGGCCGCGCTGGCGAGGATGCCGCAAAGTGCTGCCATCGAAACGGTAGATAGCCACCGGGCGCCGAGCAGTCGCCGTGGACAAGGGAGCAAGTCGGGCAGTGGAAAGCGGATGGCTGGCATGGCGGGACTCCTGACGCAATACAAACAGGATTTCAAAACGCGGACATGGGCTCTGCGACGAGCCGTCCAGGCATTGCCTGCGAACCATCCGTCATAAGATCATTCAACCAAAAGGTGATTATTATTTGATAATACTCTTGAGATTGCATAAGTATTGAGCATCGTGCGCACGAACGGGCGCCACCGCATTTTTCGCGACGCCAAGTCGGCAAGCGCCGAAGGAGCCGGCGCGCACTCCGACGATCCGGAACCGCGGCGCTTGACGGCGCACAGCACGTCCCGCACAACCGATGCGGATGGATGAGACGATCCGAGGACGATATCGCATGTTCGATTTGACTGGTAAGACCGCCCTGGTAACAGGCGCCACCGGCGGTATCGGCGCTGCGATCGCCAAAGCCCTGCACGAGCGCGGCGCAACGGTGGCTATTTCCGGCCGCCAGACCGATAAGTTGGAAGCGCTCAAGGCAGAGTTGGGCGAGCGTGTCGTCGTGACGCCGTGCGATCTGGCCGATAAGGCACAGGTGGCCAAGCTAATCGACGAAGCGGTTAAAGCCCTCGGCGGGCGTCTGGATATCCTGGTAAATAACGCCGGCCTGACCAAGGACAACTTGTTCATGGTCATGAAGGACGAGCAGTGGGATGACGTGATCGCCGTAAACTTAACGTCCACATTCATGCTGATGCGCGCGGCCGCGCGCCATATGATGCGCGCCAAGACCGGCTACGGTCGGATCATCAACATCTCTTCGGTATCGGGCATTATCGGCAATCCGGGACAGGGCAATTACGCGGCATCGAAGGCTGGCATGATCGGCATGACCAAGAGCCTCGCGCGTGAAGTTGCCTCACGCGGGATTACGGCGAACTGCATTGCGCCGGGCTTCATCGCAACCCCGATGACGGACGTGCTGAACGAAAAGCAGGTCGCTGCCATCAAGGAGGCCATCCCGGCGCAGACTTTCGGGGCCCCATCCGACATCGCCACCGCCGCCGTCTATCTTGCCAGCACCGAGGCCCGCTACGTCACCGGAATCACGCTGCACGTAAACGGCGGCATGGTGATGATCTGAACGGTGCTCAATGCCATCGCCGTCCTAACGAACGAGCGGCGACGCCACCCCGGTTGGCAAACGAAAACGAAGTGTGTTACCAGCCGCGTCGGTCTGGTCGCGCAGCCAACTCAGCGGTGGGACATTGGTGGCTTGGACGAGAATACGTGAACATTCCGTCGGCCTCTGAGACCCTACCAGACCGCCCAGGCGGCTGTGCGTAACATTCAAGTCGTTCCGACAGGCGCTGTCGCCGCTGGAGCGAATCGAACAAACACGACAGCGGACAATTGAGCTGCCTCAAGGGGATTCATATGAGCGACGTTGCAAGCCGCGTGAAGAAAATCGTCATCGAGCACCTCGGTGTCGAGGCCGACAAGGTGACTGAAGCGGCAAGCTTCATCGACGATCTGGGCGCCGACAGCCTCGATACGGTGGAACTCGTGATGGCCTTTGAAGAAGAATTCGGCTGCGAGATCCCCGATGACGCCGCCGAAAAGATCCAGACGGTGGGTGACGCCGTGAAATTCCTCGAAAAGGCCGCCAGCGCGGCCTGAGGCAAGACTGGCCGGGCTGGCGCCGCCATGGCCTCATCCCGGCCGCCAACGCGTCTCGGTGGCCGAAACCGGCCAACCGCTGGATTGCAGGCGGCGTCGTTAGTATCGACTGGGCTGCAGCGCGCGGCTGTGTCGGACCGAGAGCTGTTGTGTATCGTCTCCAATGAGGCAACGCTGACGCGCGGTCCGATCTGGTGAAGCCGGTTAGGAAAAGGGTGTGCACAATGCGACGCGTCGTCGTTACGGGTTTGGGGCTCGTCACGCCACTCGGCTGCGGCGTCGAGGCATCGTGGTCGCGACTTCTCGCGGGACAGAACGCGGCGCGACGCATTGAAGAATTCAAGGTCGACGACATAGCGGCGCAGATCGCCTGCTTTGTGCCGCGAGGCGCAAAAGCTGACGGCAAGTTCAATCCCGACGACTGGATGGAACCGAAGGAAAGCCGCAAAGTCGACGACTTCATTGTTTATGCGATGGCAGCAGCCGAGCAGGCGCTGCAAGACGCAGGCTGGGTCGCAGACAGCCAGGAAAAACAAGAGACGACCGGCGTGCTTGTTGGCTCCGGCATCGGTGGCCTTTCCGGTATCGCCGATACGGCACTTCTTCTCGCTGATAAAGGCCCGCGTCGCGTCAGCCCATTCTTCATTCCAGGCCGCCTGATCAATCTTGCCAGCGGCCAGATCTCCATTCGCCACCAGCTCAAGGGCCCGAACCATGCCGTAGTAACGGCGTGCTCGACGGGCGCACATGCCATTGGCGACGCGGCGCGCCTGGTCGCTCTCGGCGACGCTGAGGTGATGGTTGCCGGCGGCGCCGAAAGCCCCATCTGTCGCATCTCCATGGCCGGCTTTGCCGCCTGCCGGGCACTGGCCACCATCTACAACGACACGCCGCAGAAGGCGTCGCGCCCTTACGACCGCGATCGCGACGGCTTCGTCATGGGCGAAGGCGCCGGCATCGTCGTGCTCGAAAGCCTCGATCACGCCAAGGCGCGCGGCGCAAAGATTTACGGCGAAGTCGTGGGCTACGGCCTGTCGGGTGATGCCTATCATATCACCGCGCCCGCCGAAGATGGCGACGGCGCCTATCGCTGCATGCGGGCCGCCCTGAAGCGCTCTGGTCTGCAACCGGGCGATATCGATTACGTAAACGCCCATGGCACCTCGACGATGGCCGATGGCATCGAATTGAAGGCTGTTGAGCGCCTGTTTGGCAACACCGGCGCGCGGTTGGCCATGTCATCGACCAAGTCGGCGATCGGCCATCTGCTCGGCGCCGCCGGTGCGGTTGAGGCCATTTTCTGCCTGCTGGCCATGCGTGACCAGATTGTCCCGCCGACCCTCAATCTCGATAATCCATCGGTCGAAACCGCGATTGATCTGGTGGCGCACACCGCGCAAAAGCGTAACGTCGATGTCACGCTGTCGAACTCATTCGGTTTTGGCGGCACGAATGCTTCGGTTATGTTCAGCCGCGTTTGACTATGAGGTCATGCTGGCGAGTGCCTGCTACGACCACATTGTCCTCCAGAATGTGGGCCATGGCGTCGAGCGGCGGCGTTTCGCCATAATGTACTGGTCACGTGCGTTCGAAGTCGCAAAGGCCGCGCAAGCCCGGCGCCTTCCTGTCAGTAAACCGCCGAAAGTCGCGTGCGTGTGACCCGCGAGGAGCATTCGATGAACGAGCGCCGTGGCCCGGCGGCGGGTACGGACCGGCCACCCGGCCCCAAATCCAGCAGCAGGGCAAAATCAACGGCTGCGCCCGCTGGCAAACCCAAGCGGACGAAGCGGCGCGCTGGTGCCGCGCAGGAAACAGTGGATGACGAGGCCGAGCAGGGCGTGCTATCGGCCAGCGCGCGCGCCATTGTGTCGCCGCGGACGATTTCGACGGCGGCAAGCTCCAGGACAGTCCCGCAGCGACCACGCAGCCCCGAGCATGATGGCGCCGCCGACGCAAAGAAGGGCAAGAAGCGGGTGCTTAAACTCTTGAACGGCCTTCTGACCTTGTTCGTCGCCACGCTGTTGGCGTTCGGGGGGACGGCCTACTACATGCAGGCGGCAGTCGATGCGGAAGGTCCGCTCAAAGAGCCCCGACTGCTCGTCATCCCGAGGAACGACGGCACCCAGCAGATCGCCGACCGGCTGGAAAAGGACGGCATCGTCGGTGATCGGCACATCTTCCTGGCCGGTCTTTACGCCTTGCGTCTGGCCTCGTTGACGCCGGGCGGTCGCACCATCAGCCTCAAAGCTGGTGAATACGAAATCAAACCGGGGGCCTCGATCAGAACGCTGATCGACACTATGAGCGAGGGCCGATCGGTTCTGATGCGGGTCACCGTGCCGGAAGGCCTCACCAGCTGGCAGATCATCGAACGATTGAAAGCAGAGCAAGGCCTCTCCGGCGACGTCCGCGAGGTGCCCGCCGAGGGCACACTGCTGCCCGAAACCTATTCGCTGCCCCGCGGCTCTTCGCGCCAGACCCTGGTAGAAATGATGCAGGCGGCACAGAAGAAGCTTGTCGATCAGCTGTGGGCGGAACGCCAGGACGGCTTGCCTCTGAAATCACCGGCTGAGGCACTGGTTCTGGCCTCGATCATCGAGAAGGAGACCGGCCGCAACGACGAGCGCGACCGCGTCGCGTCCGTGTTCGTCAATCGCCTTCGCCGCGGCATGAAAATCCAGTCTGACCCGACAATCCTCTACGGCCTCGCACTCGGTAAGGTGCAGTGGGGCAAACCGATCCTCCGGTCCGAAATCGCCTCGAAAACGGCACACAACACCTATGCCATCGCTGGGCTCCCGCCGACGCCCATCTGCAATCCGGGCCGCGCCGCTCTCGAGGCAACGCTGAAGCCGGCAGCCGGCAATGACCTGTTCTTCGTCGCCGACGGTCGGGGCGGGCATGTCTTCTCCGAAACCAACCGCGATCATGAAGCCAACGTCGCCAAATGGCGTCAGGTTGAACGCGAGCGGGCCGCCGTGGCGGCAGGCGCCGCTGCTGCAGCCGCACCACAGGCCGCGCCCACCCCGGTCACCACGATCAATTCTCCAACCTCGAAAGCCGGCGCAAGCACGCTCGCGCCGCAAGGACAAAAGAAGCCATGAGATGGCGCATTCCCGCTGAACTCGGACCACAGGGGCCATGAGCGCGCCAGGCCATTGACCCGCCCCACGCTGTTGCAGATCATAAACCAACTGGCTAAAGAGCAACCGCGAGACTGACGCCGCAAAGCCTGGAGCCGAGACGGCTGGGCTTGAGTTCACCGGGGACGCGAGGGGCACCCGCCGCATGGCATTGATCGTGATGAAGTTCGGCGGCACCAGCGTTGCCAACGTCGAGCGGATCAAGAACGTCGCCCGCCACGTCAAGCGTGAGATCGACGGCGGCAACAAGGTGGCCGTGGTGGTCTCGGCCATGTCGGGCGCCACCAATCAGCTGGTCGCCTGGGTGCGCGAGGCATCCTTACTGCACGATGCACGCGAATATGATGCGATCGTCGCTTCAGGCGAACAAGTGACGGCCGGGCTCCTTGCCATCTGCCTGCAAGCAATTGGCGTCGGCGCACGCTCCTGGCAGGGCTGGCAAATACCGGTGCTGGCCGACAACGCCCACGGCTCGGCGCGGATCAAGGGCATCGATGGCACGAAGCTCATCGAACGCCTGAACAGCGGCGAGGTGGCCGTCGTCACCGGCTTCCAAGGCATCGAGCCGGAGCGGCAGCGCATCGCCACCTTCGGGCGCGGCGGCTCCGACACCAGCGCCGTGGCACTTGCCATCGCGCTCAAGGCTGACATCTGCGACATCTACACCGATGTCGACGGCATCTATACCACCGACCCGCGCATCGTGCCGAAGGCGCAGCGCATGGCCAAAGTATCGTACGAAGAGATGCTGGAAATGGCATCGCTTGGCTCGAAGGTTTTACAGACGCGCTCTGTGGAACTGGCCATGGTGCACACGTTGCGCACGCGCGTATTGTCGAGCTTTGCCGCACCAGAGTCCATGAAACCCACCACGCCCGACACCTGGGGCGAAACCGGCACGATCGTTTGCAGCGAGGAAGAAATCGTGGAACAGCAGGTTGTCAGCGGCATTGCTTGTGCCAAGGGCGAGGCCAAGGTTACCCTCCTCAAGATCGAGGACAAGCCGGGTGTCGCCGCCAGCGTTTTTGGCCCCCTGGCCGACGCTAACGTCAACGTCGACATGATCGTGCAGAACCTCTCCTCGGACGGTCGGCACACCGACATGACCTTCACTGTCGACGAGACAGAATTGGCCCGCGCGCTCGATGTGCTGAAAGGCGTGCAGAAGCAGATCGGTTATTTCGACATCAAGAGTTCAGCCGATGTGGTGAAAGTCTCGGTGATCGGCGTCGGTATGCGCAGCCATGCCGGCGTCGCCGCCATGATGTTCAAGGCCTTGGCGGCGAAGGGGATCAACATCCTGGCGATCACCACAAGCGAGATCAAGATCAGCGTGCTGATTGATGCCGTCTACGCCGAATTGGCCGTGCGAACCTTGCACACGCTCTACGGTCTCGACAAAACGTGAGAACGCGCCCACGGCGGCGCGTACATCTGCCCAAAAAAAGAGCTGACGCCGCCAACTCGGAGCGTGTATCTAACGCGGGCACGGACTATGGTGCGCGTGAGGCGCGACGGAAGTGGCCGTTCGCAACCGCGCTGAGTTGGTTGCGCTGACAGCAAGCAGAACAGCAGGCGGTAATGCAAGACCCGCGTGGCACAGACCCGCGCAATGCCGGCAGCGAACCCGCCCTGCGCATCTTCATGCGTCGGTTGCGGCAGATATTCGCCGAGCCCGCAGTCGATGGCCAAGCCCGCCTGGATACCATTGTGCGGCAGGTGGCTGGCCACATGGTCGCCGAGGTCTGCTCGATCTATATCAAGCGGCAGGACGGCAGTCTGGAACTGTTTGCCACCGAAGGCCTCAACCCGGAAGCCAAGCACAAGACGTTTATGTTGCGCGGCGAGGGGCTGGTCGGCCGCTGCGCCGAGCTTGGCCAACCCGTCAACGAACCGGATGCGCAGAACCACCCGTTCTTTTCCTATCGCCCCGAGACCGGGGAAGATATCTATCACTCGTTGCTTGCGGTGCCGGTCGCGCGCGGCGGCGACGTGCTGGGCGTAATCGTCGTGCAGAACCGCACCCAGCGCGACTATGGCGAAGAAGACGTCGAGGTTCTGGAAAACACCGCGATGGTGCTTGCCGAGCATCTCGTGTCCGGCGACGTTGCTGGCGTCAACACGGCCGCCGAATTCTCCCGCTCGGTGCCCCACGTCGTTCGCGGCCAACCGATCGCAGAAGGCCTGGCACTTGGACACGTCGTCCTACACGAGAGCCGCGTGGTCGTCACCGAGTTGACCAGCAACGATCCGGAAGCCGAGACGCTGCGCCTCGAAACCGCGGTGGCGGAACTGAAGGCCACGCTCGACGAATTGCTCGAACAGAACGAAATGGCGGTAACCGGCGAGCATCGCGAAGTGTTCGAAGCCTACCGAATGTTCGCCAACGACCGCGGTTGGCTCAAGCGCATGAAGGACGCGATCAAGCACGGCCTCACTGCGGAAGCCGCGGTCACGCGCGTGCAGAACGACACGCGCTCCAAGATGGGCAGACATCAGGATACCTACTTGCGGGAGCGGTTAAAGGATCTCGATGACCTGTCGGACCGGTTGTTGCGCGTACTCGCCGGTCGCCGCAGCGGGCACCATTCCGGCAAGCCGCTTCCCGCCGATACGATCCTTGTAGCCCGCACCATGGGGCCGGCTGATCTGCTCGACTATGACCGCACGCGCGTCAAAGGGCTGGTGATCGAGGACAGCAGCGGGCAAAGCCACGTTGCCATCGTCGCCAAGGCGCTTGGCATTGCTGCCATCGGCCAGGCGCGCGGCGTGATGGAGCGCGTCGACGATGGCGACCCGATCATCGTCGATGCCGAGACGGGCGACGTGCACATCCGGCCATCGTCCGAGGTCATCGGATCCTACGCCGACAAGGCCCGCTTTCGCGCACGCAAGCGTCGCCGCTATCGTTCGCTCAAGGGCAAACCGGCCGTCACGCGCGATGGCGTCCGGATCGGTCTCAGCGTCAACGCCGGCCTGCTCGTCGACATGCCTCAGATGGAAGAAGCTGGCGCCGACGGCATAGGCCTGTTCCGCACCGAGTTGCAGTTCATGGTCTCACAGACGCTGCCGCGCCTTGAGCGCCAGACGCAGGTCTACCGCGACATCATGGATGCTGCGGGCGGCCGCCCGGTGACATTCCGCACGCTCGATGTGGGCGGCGACAAGGTGCTGCCGTATCTACGTCAGACGAAGGAGGAGAACCCGGCGCTCGGCTGGCGTGCCATCCGCATGGCACTCGATCGCCCCGGCCTGCTGCGTACGCAGGTGCGCGCGCTGCTGCGGGCGGCGGGCGAGCGCGACCTCAAGCTGATGCTACCGATGGTGACGGCGCTGGCCGAGATCGACGCGGCCAAGGCCCTCATCGCGCGCGAGATCGAATTGCTCGGGCGCCGAGGTGGACCGGTCCCAAGCCGCGTCGAAATTGGCGTGATGCTGGAGGTCCCCTCGCTGTTGTTCCAGCTCGATCGACTGATGCCAATGGTGG
This sequence comes from Hyphomicrobiaceae bacterium, assembly GCA_025359005.1. Taxonomy (GTDB): domain Bacteria; phylum Pseudomonadota; class Alphaproteobacteria; order Rhizobiales; family Hyphomicrobiaceae; genus JABFRJ01. The sequence goes on from JANYHP010000127.1 coordinate 10,177, forward strand.
ATTTCGTCTCCGTCGGCAGCAACGATCTGTTCCAGTACATCTACGCCGCCGACCGCAACAACGACCGCGTCTCCACGCGCTACGACCCGCTGTCGCCGGCCGGCTTGCGCGCGCTCAAGACAATCGCGGATGCAGCGCTGCGGCACGACACCCCGCTGACACTGTGCGGCGAGATGGCGGGCCGCCCCCTGGATGCGATGGTGCTGATCGGCCTCGGCTATCGCCAATTGTCGATGGCGCCGTCGTCTGTCGGGCCGGTCAAGACCATGATCCTGGCGCTGGACACCGGCGACATAACCCGCACGCTCAATACGCTGCTGGCCGCCGGCGAAACCAGCGTGCGCGAACCGCTCAAGCGCTATGCGGCTGACCACGGGCTGGAAGTCTAAACATTGTTGACTTGGCGCCGCGGGCCGGTTTCGCTGTCGACACAGAACGACGGCGAGGACACCCATGACGCAAGGCACTGCAGAAGTGGACACTGCGGCGACGCGCAAGACCGCAAAACCGAAACGTAAACCGTCGCCGCAGCAGGCCACCGCCGAACACTTTGACGTGCTGATCATCGGCGCGGGGATTTCGGGGATCGGCAGCGCTTACCACCTCACGCAGCAATGCCCGGGCATGAGCTACGTGGTGCTGGAGGCGCAGGCAGGCTTCGGTGGCACATGGCGCACGCACACCTATCCCGGTATTCGCTCAGACAGCGACCTCTTCACATTCGGATACCGCTTCAAGCCGTGGACCGGGCCGCCCATCGCTACGGCTCAGGAAATCCTCGCGTATTTGGGCGAGGTGATCGACGAGAACGGGCTCGGGCCGCATGTCCGCTACGGCCACACGATCACCCGCGCCGCGTGGTCAAGTGCGGATAAAGTTTGGACCATCGAAGCAACCGACGCGGCCAACGGCGCTGCAAAGATGTTCACCTGCGGCTTTCTCTGGATGTGCCAGGGCTATTATCGCCACGACGCAGGCTATACGCCCGACTGGCCGGGCATGGCCGACTTCAAGGGCCGTATTGTGCATCCGCAGACGTGGCCGCACGATATCGACTTGAGGGACAAGCATGTCGTCGTGATCGGCTCGGGCGCGACGGCTGCGACGCTCGTTCCCAACATCGCCGATGACTGCGCGCGCGTCACCCTGCTGCAGCGCTCGCCGACCTGGTTCCGAACGGGGCGCAACGCCGTCGAGATTGCCGACACCTTGCGCGAGTTGCAGGTCGATCCTGCCTGGATCCACGAGATCGTGCGGCGGAAGATCCTGTTCGACCAGAGCGTCTTTACCCAGCAGACGTTCGATCATCCGGACGCCGTCGCCAAGGAACTGCTCGCGGCCGTCCGCGCCGTGGTCGGCGACAGCGTTGATGTCGACAAGCACTTCACGCCCAGCTACCGGCCCTGGCGCCAGCGCATTGCGTTCATCCCCGACGCCGACCTGTTCAAAGCCGTGCGCGACGGCAAGGCTAGCGTGGTCACCGACGCAATCGAGCGCTTCACGCCGACCGGGCTGGCGCTGAAATCCGGCGCGACGCTCGACGCCGATATCATCGTGACCGCCACGGGTTTTCATCTCAGCATGCTCGGCAACATCCCCTTCGAGGTCGACGGCCGGCACCTCGATATGGCCGACACCGTCACCTACCGCGGCATGATGTTCACCGGCGTGCCCAACATGGCGTGGGTGTTCGGTTACTTCCGCGCCAGTTGGACATTGCGCGCCGATCTCGTCGCCGATTTCGCGTGCCGGCTGCTCAAGCACATGCAGGCCAAGGGCGTCCGGCAGGTCACGCCAGCACTTAGACCCGAGGACGAAGACATGGCTCTATTGCCCTGGATCGACCCGGAGAACTTCAACCCCGGTTATCTCATGCGCTCCATGCATCTCATGCCAAAGCGCGGCACCAAGCGCGACTGGCAGCATACCCAGGATTATTGGCGCGAAAAGGACGAGTTCCCCGTCATCGATCTCGACGACGCCGCATTCGTCTACGCGTGAGGGGAGCGATCACCCCCATCGCCGGTTCGACCACATGAACTGCTCGGGCGCCTCGCGCACCCAGGCTTCGAACTGTGCCTGCATGGCCGCAGTCGTGACGCGGATATCCTCGGCCTGGTTGGTGGTCCGCGCGACGCGCAAC